>JAPLCH010000057.1 GCA_026392325.1 Solirubrobacterales bacterium
AGTAGAACCGGCGGACTCACGTCGCGCTGTTCGCCCCTAAACGGCCAGCCCGGACGTGGGCGTGCCGACGGGCGGGTTAGCCCGCCGCAGCCACCCGAACAGGTGAACCCCGTTCACGCCCGGTGGAACCAGTTGCGTGGCCGTTGGGCGGAGGACCATCAGGATGAGCAGCGGGGCGTACCACAACACGTACAGTCCGCCGCGGTCGGCGAACCAGAACTGGATGCCGAGCAGCACCGCCCCACACACGGCCAGCAGTTGGCCGAGGTTGCGGGCCTTCGGCCAGAGACGCACCGAGCCACCTGTGCACAAGTCCAGACAGCAGGAATCCCGGATGCAGAAATACCCTGTGGTCCGTCCGCATGTCAAAGCGATTTCCAATCAGCCAGTGGTCCCCGGCCTCCCTGATCCATGTGAGGTACTGAAGCTGATCTGGTGGAAAGAGTCCATCCGCCCCGCTGAGCACCCGTCCCTTGAGCAGAAGTGGGCCGAGAACGACCATTGAAAGGCCGGCAAGGGCTGCAAAACAGATCCACTCAAACCAATCAAGCCCCAAATATCTGTGGGCCGCAGTTACGAACTCAGATTCTTCTGCTGGCATGTCCGCGCTATCCCCCATCCGGTCCACCCAGCCTCTTCGAAACCGAATCGGACCTCCGCGAAGGCTTGAATACATAGACCCTGGCGCAGCCAAAGTCATGCGTACTGGCAATCAGGGGACCGATCTGCCGGACGAGCGAAGTTGGAGGCTGCGCTTTGCCGTGGCAGGCCTGAAAGAGGAACCTTGCCCCGGAGTCATCAACAAATTTCTGCGCTGATGCCGGCGTCATAAAATTCCCAAATAGTGCGCCAATTGGCAGGCCCCGCTTGAAGTAGTCGGGAGTCCACGAGAATGGGCCCATAAAGGCCTCCCTTCCGCTGTATGCCGGAACCAGAAGCCCCCCGTACTCGTCCGTCAGTACCCCTCCAGGCTGGGGGTCGGACTCGAGGAACTTCAGGGCTCGTTTCTCACCCGGCGAGATGTAGTAGGGGTAGGCGACTTGATTGACCTGATTGAACGCGCTCCACATCTTGTGGATGGTCCCCGGAACGGAAAGGAAAATCAGGATCGGTATCACCCACCAGAACTTTGGCTTCGGAACGAAGCCAGGCCGATATCTGGTCATTCCTTGGGCTGCGAGGACTCCAACCGGGAACATCAGCCCCTGTGCAGAGTGATAGGGAAAGGTTCCAAACGGCTGAAGGAAGACCAGCAGTGTGGCCAGAGGCCAAAACCGGACAGCAGCTTGCCCCCAATCAAGATTGGTAGCGCGCAGAGCAAACAGCGCTGGAAGACCCAGAGGAACAAGGGTAAGGAGCAAGACCCACCACGGCCAACCCCAGAGTGGGCTGGCGTCAGCCTGATTGGCCTCACCCGCTAGACGCCACGCGGCGTCCGACTTGGAGATCACGGCGTAATAAATCGCCGGCACAGCCCCCGACACGAAAAGCCACGCCAGCCCGAGGTCGATCTTTTTTCCGTACCGCCAACGGCGGAAGAGTTCAACCGAAGCCACAATCGCAAGCACCTCCGCCCCCTGCCAAGGCTGAAGCCACGTGATGACGCCTGAACCGAGGGCGAGCGCGCCAAGCAAAAGTGTCCTTTTGTCTCCACCCGAGCGTCTTGCCAATCCAAGCAAAACGAACACCATCAGCGCTATGGCGATCGCTGTCATCGCGTATCCCTGCAGCGGTTGCACAGTCCAAATCTCGCCTGACATGAAATCCAGTTTCAGGCCCCAGATGTAATTGTTCCTTCGGTCTCCGATGTTGAAAAACTTAACGAGGCCACTCCAAGGCATCACCGCGAAAAGCGCAATGAACAGTGCTGCTCGACGGGCCCAAACCCCCTCAACAAGCCTGCGGACCCAGAGCAGAGCGGCGCTGAAGGTGAGAACGGCGGCAACTGGCTTCCAAAGTGCAGCGTATGCCGCCTGAATTGGGAGGCCGAGCCGATACAACAGGCCGGAAATTAGAAAGCCCGGGTGCAAGAAGACCCGGGAGTCTGGTGAGAAGTCCCAGCGGTTCCCAATCAGACCGTGGTTCCCGGCTTCACGTATCCATGTCAGATATTGGAGCTGATCGAGCGCGACCGCACTCTCTCCACCACTCCAGGTTCTGCCCTTGAACAGCAGAGGCACAACGATGGCGAACGAGGCCATAAAGACGCCGACGAGGCATATCCACTCGAACCAATCGAGGCCGAAGGGCCTCTTGGGCGAGGAATTCCCAGTTGCTGCGGAGTCAGCCTTCAGGGCGCTCATCCCTGAAGCCTAACCTTGAGAACTCAGGACCTGGCTGCGGAGTCGGATGCGCGATCGCTCCGGAGCTTGGCGGCTGGAGGCCTGAGAAGTGGCCAGTCTCGCTTGCGCTCGTCACGCCGAAAACGGTAGAGCACCTTGAGTGTCATCAAGCCGTACCTGACGCTGGTTTTAAACGAGACACTCGAGGCCTCAAGGAAGTACCTGGTGGGAATCGCAATTTCAACCACTCGCGCTCCGCTGGCGGTCAGCTGAGCAAAGATCTCCTGATCGAACACGAAATCATCGTCGTTCCGAAGGAATGCAATCTTGTTGAGGCAGTCAACAGAGAACGCTCGGTAGCCGGTGTGGTACTCGGAATAGTCACGGCGGAAAGCAGTGTTTTCGCACCAGGTCAGGAACTTGTTGCCTATCCACTTCCAGCGAGGCATACCTCCGGCGATTGCCCGGTCGTCAAGCATCCGGGAACCTATTACGCAGTCAGCCCTTCCCTCTTCAATCGGTTTGACCATCTCGGCAAGAAGCGAAGGGTCGTACTGGTTGTCCGCGTGAACCATGACAACGATGTCAGCACCGTCAACAGCGGCGCGGCTGTAGCAAGTCTTCTGGTTCGCGCCGTAGCCCCGGTTCTTCGGATGACGGAGAACATCAAAGCCTTCCGCAAGGGCCACATCAAAAGTGTTGTCAGAACCGTGGTCATCGACTACAAGCCCTCGGTCAGCCTTGTCAGCAGGAATTTCCTCTGCAACGAGCGGAAGAGTCTTGGCTGCGTTGTAAGCCGGAAGGACCACATGAACCTTCGTGTCGGTTCCGCGGTCACTCATCAGCGGGTTTGGTGACTTTGAGGGCTCAACCCGATGGGCGAGGATTACTACCTCATCGCCAAGTGGAAGTGAGACCATTTTTCGCCCAAGCGGAGACTTGGCAATTGGACGAAGGACCGCGAATGGTCCCCCTCTGTCAGCAAGACCAGTAATCCAGTAGGAGAATGCGAAAGTCCGGACAAGATCCCTGTTCTCGCTGATTACAAGGCCAGTCGCGCTGAGAAGCTCAGCCAAGGTGAGTCGCGGAAGAAGGAACGTATGGGCCGGAACGAGCCCCCACCATCGCGAGCCGGCAAGACGCGCGAGCTTGGCTGATGGATCCGGAGTGATGATGCACAGAACTCCGTTTGGAGCAAGGAGCCGCTTGCAGTGGTCAATCGCGCTGACTGGGTCAGTCAGGTGCTCAATCACGTCTGCGAGCACAACAACATCGAATCCCTGGTCGTCGTTAAAGTCCTCCAGACCCACCTCACGGACATCAAGTCCAAGAGAATCGCGGGCATGAGCAGCATTGGCAGAGCTCAGCTCAAGACCCATGGACTCGTAGCCACGCTTCTTGGCCTGGTCAAGGAGCAATCCGTGTCCACAACCCACATCGAGCAGGCGCCCGGAGGGGTTGTACTGGCCAATCATGTCAAGCAGTCGGTCAGCGGTCGCCCTGCGCCCAGCTTCCTCGTCGAGGTAAGCCGTGTCGCTCATGTCCCGATAAAGGTCGTGGAGGTCCCCCCCTGCCGGAAGGGACGGCTGAATTACGGTCCCGCAGTCACGACAGCGATAGAGGTCGGCGTAGATGCCCGACTCATGATTGGAGGGGGCCATCGCTGAAGCATCAGCAACGTTAATCGTTCCGGGATAGGCCAGATCGGCCGTGTTTCCGCAGATGCGGCACTCAATAGTCTTGCTGGTATCAGGGCTCATAGATCCGGAAGCCTAGCCATCTTCGGCAACGGGCGCGGCGCCTGCACCCTTCACCCCCTCCCGATGCCTAAGATCCGTCTGAGTGAGCGCGCCCACACTTGACATCTCAGTGATCATTCCCGCCTATTGCGAAGAGGTAGGAATTGCTCACACGGTCACCAGCGTCCATGAGCAGTTGAGCGCAGAAGGCCTGTCGTTCGAGATCATTGTGGTTGATAACGCGTCAACGGATGAGACAGTTCGCACGGTTCAAGATCTCCACCTCTCGGATGTAAGCGTCCTTGTCAACGAGACCAACAGAGGAAAGGGCTGGTCGGTCCGCAGGGGAATGCTTGATGCAACAGGCGCACTGCGACTTCACTGCGACGCAGACTGCGCGCCCTCTCTCGCGAGCCTCAACATCATGAGAGATCTGATCACGGCCGGCGCCGATGTTGTAGTCGGTTCAAGGCTGGGGCCGGGTGCCGACATTGGACAGAAACAGCCTTTGATGCGACGTGCGGCCGGATCCTCGTTTCAAACCCTGTGTCGCATCATCCTTCGGGAGCCAACACGGGACCGTTTCTGCGGGTTCAAGCTGTGGAAGGCCAGCGCGGCAGAAGATGTCTTCTCAAACCTCAGCCTCGAGGGCTGGACATTCGACGCAGAAGCCCTCGCGCTAGCCCGGCGGCTCGGCTACGGAGTTGTTGAGACTGGGATCGTTTGGGCGGACCGAGAGGGTTCACGCCTTTCAATGCTCAAGGTGCTCTTTCCCGTAACCAGAGAGCTGCTCGCTGCCAGGAAGAACGTGAAGCGCGTAACTTCAGCGCGAGGCAAAGAAGGCGTGGATCGACTCAGCAAGCCAGTCGATCATGTCCCGGGTGAGTCCCGGGTGACAGCCGACCCAGACTGATCCGTCAGTCACCAAGTCCGAACCTTCAAGCGTCCCGCTGACTCGATGCTCAAGCGGAAGGTAAGCGGGCTGCCTGGTCATATTGCCAGCGAGAAGGAGTCGAGAGTCAATCTTGCGCTCTTCAAGGAATATCTGCAGGTCACGGCGCGTGGCCGAATTGCCATCGCGAAGCGTGAATGGATATCCAAACCATGAGGGGTTAGCCCCAGCAATGGTGCGAGGGAGCACAAGTGTGTCTTCCAGATCGCGCATAAGGCCGTCCAAGTAAGCGAAGTTCGCCCTCCGGGCTGAGTGAAATCCTTCAACGCGGTCCAGCTGGGCGAGTCCGAGCGCAGCCTGCATGTCGGTGACCTTGAAGTTGAACCCAAGGTGACTGAAGACGTACTTGTGGTCGTAGTCAACTGGCATCTTTCCGTACTGCCCATTGAAACGATGACCGCATGCGTTATTGACCCCGGGTGGGCAGTAGCAGTCGCGTCCCCACTCCCGGAGCGAAGCAACCGCTCTCGTCCAGCCTGAGTCCTCGGTGCCAACAGCTCCGCCCTCACCTGTGGTCATGTGATGGGCCGGGTAGAACGAGTAGGTCGACGCCTTCCCGAAGGTGCCCACTCTGCGTCCTCCCAGCTCGCTCCCGAGCGCGTCACAACAGTCCTCGATCAGATGCAGTCCCCGTTCTTCGCAGAGAGACTCAACCGCCAGCGCATCGAATGGGTTACCAAGGCAGTGTGCTGCGACAATCGCCTTGGTCTTTGGACCTATCGCCGCCTCAATCATTTCCACAGTCGGATTGAGGGTGTCGGGTTCTACGTCGACGTAGACCGGAATTAGTCCTTGCTGATAAATCGGGTTGACAGTGGTTGGAAAGCCGACCGCCGGCGTTATGACCTCATCGCCTGGCAGGAGTGGTGATTCGATCAGGTGGCTCCTGAGGGCACTGATTGCAAGAAGATTGGCCTGAGACCCTGAGCCAACGATCGCGTTGGCTGGACGACCGGTTGCCTTGGGGAGTCCAGCGCGGAAGCGCTCGGCCCATTGCCCCTCTGTGAGCCAGGCATCTAGAACGGCACTGACTGCGTTCTCCAACTCAGGCGGGCCTATTACCTTCTCTCCGACGCTGACTGTCGTCTCGCCCGCGACGAATGGCCTTTCTGCAAAGCGAGCCTCTGCGTAGCTGCGGGTCGCCTCAAGGGCTGCAGCACGCAGCTGTTGAAGTTCAGGTGTTTCTTCTTGTGGTGACATAACTTGGATTCGGATCCTACGCAGAGGTGGACCACCGCGTGCCCACTGCGATCAAGATCACGCGATCGGGCTGCGCCAGAGGCCGCGCCGTCGCTCGGCATATCGGAGGCGTGGCGCCGTCGGAGCGTCGTCCAGCCGCGCGAGTTCCGCAGCCAGACCGTCGGCAAACGATTGCGATGAAAACCGCTCAGCGCTGTGTCGGCAGGCGGCAGGGTCGTAGGAGTGGGGCTCGAACTTCTGGAGTGCAGCTACAAGCGTCTCCTCGTCTGCCTCATCGAAGAACTCTCCGCTCTGTCCTTCAACCACTGTCTCAAGCGCGCCACCAGCGGCGAGTGCAAGCACCGGACGCCCAGCGGCTTGAGCCTCCACCGAAGCTATCCCGAATTCCTCAGTCGCGCACTGGATCAGGGCTGCTGCGCCCGAAAGGAGCAGGGCCACCTCCTTGTCGGTTACTCGACCAGCGAACTCGATCGTGGGCCCAGCCAGGGATTGCAAACGGGCAAGGTCCGGACCATCACCAATCACAGTCAGTGGAATTCCAAGTCTGGAACACGCTGAAACCGTCACATCAATGCGCTTGTGGGGCATGAGCTCTGAAAGAACGACGAAACGTTCGCCTGGCGTCCCCTCTGAAAACCGTCCTACATCAACAGGAGGGTGAAGCACCGACGACGAACGCCCAAATGACCGGGCAATGCGCTCCCTTGTGATCTCGCCATTGGCTATGTACATGTCAACCTCTGACGAGACCGCTTTGTCCCACGCCCTCCAGCGCCCCAAAACCCTTGCAAGAACTTTGGTAACTGGAAAGCGCCGTCCTTGCAAAGCCTCGTCCCTCTGATCCCATGCGTAGCGAAATGGGTTGTGGCAGTAACACACGTGCCTCTGGCCTGGCCCGGCTACCACTCCATGGGACCAAGCCGACGAGGAGCTCAGAATCAGGTCGTGTCCAGAGAGATCAAGGGACTCGACCGCACGTGGATAGAACGGAAGAAGCCTCCGAAAGGACTTTGCCGTCGGTCTCAGCTTCTGAAGGCCAGAGGTGACCACCCCCCGCTCTTCAAACCGAAAATTCGAGCCTTCAGCGTTGTAGATCGGGCTGTAAATCGTGGCTTCGGGGAAAAGCTCACAGAGCTCAAGAAACACGCGCTCGCCGCCCCGCAGATCAACGATGAAATCGTGGACCAGCGCAACACTTCGATAATTTCGCAGCGGACTGCTGTGGCCCATCAGTATCTCCAAGAATTTTGGTCAGCTGATTCCTAAAGCTACCCGCTGCGTTGGCGGCCCCGTTTGCAAAAACTGTGTAAACAACTGCACCTTCCTCGCTCGGGCGATGCAATACTGATCCGATGCGGAAACTCATGGTCGTCCTGTCAGCGAGTGCAATCCTTCTTCTTGCCGGAGGCACGGCTGCCACCGAAGCGTCTGCGGCGAAGCGCACTGTGCCACAAGGCTTCCTTGGAGTTGACCTTGATGCGGGCGAATCTGATCTTGCTGGCGTGGACATTAACGCGCAGCTCGACGCTGCCGCAGCGGCAGGCGTGGAGTCAATTCGGTTCCCTCTTTACTGGTTCAGGATCCAGCCGTACTCCTCACCTTCAGATGTCCCAAGCGGGCAGAAAGACAATTTCACAGCAGACCCAACAGACCCCACTGGCGCTCCATACGACTGGACAAAGCTTGACGCATGGGTTGGTGCGGCAGCCAGCCGAGGAATACGACTCTTCCCAAGCGTGATGGGAGCCCCGGACTGGGCCGCAGACCCCAACTTCCCTG
>JAPLCH010000063.1 GCA_026392325.1 Solirubrobacterales bacterium
GCGGAGATGATCAGGTTGTCTGCTGCTTGCGCAGGCAGATCCGGGCGACCGAAGCCGATTGTTGAGACCTCAGCAATCGGGCTTCCAGTCAGGAATGCAAGCGAGTCAAGGAAGTGACACCCCTCCCCATGCAGCCGACCGCCACCCACATCAATGTCGTGGTTCCAGTTGTCAGTAGCAAGCTGCCCCGAGGCAACCCGGTATACGGCGATCATTGGCCCTTCTCCCGAAAGGAAGTCCTTCGCCTGCTGAAGGAAAGGGGAAAACCGGCGGTTGAAACCAACTGTCAGCGAACCGGATGATTCGTTCGCAGCGCTGATGACTTCCTCGAGCTGCTCGGCCGTCAGGGCAAGTGGCTTTTCAACCAGGACGTGCTTGCCAGCCCTCAGTGCGCGAGCTGACTGGGTGGCATGGGTCGAGTGCCTCGTTGCGATGACCACCGCGTCAACTCCCGAATCCTCAAGGAGAGCATCGGCGGACTCGCTGACCCGGTTGAACCCAAAAGTTGCCTGAGCATTTGAAGCCGACGGGCCCACGCCGCTGGCAAACGCCCCCGGCCCGACTAGTCCCAAACGCACCGAGCTGACCGGCTTGCGGGTTGCCTCCAGTTTCCCGCTTGCCGCTGGGACCACTGTCGCAGCTGCTGGCTGGGATCGAAGCTGATCCCCACTCCCGTTGTAGCTGAGAACAATTGCACCCCGCTGACCGGCCTCTCCCGAAGTAATCCGCCCATAGGCTTCCACTGCATCTTCAACCTTGACCATGTCCTCAATCAGATCGCTGAGGTCAAGCCTGCCCGCTGCGATGAGGTCAAGGACTGCGCCGATATTGCGCTGTTCAGTCCAGCGAACAAAAGAAATTGGGTAGTCGATGCCATGCTGCTCGTAACTTGGGTCGTAACGCCCCGGACCGTAGGAGCGGGACACCCGAAAGTTGAGTTCCTTCATGTAGAGAGGTCCGCGAGGCATGTCAATCGGGACCGCTCCAACTAGAACCACCGAGCCACGATCGCGTGTGACCTCGGCTGCAAGCAATAGTGGATCATTGACGGGCGCTGCCGCCGTGACGAGTGAAGCGTCGACCCCGATTGATCCTGAGGCACCAATCACATTGGCAGCGGCACGCTCATCGGCCACAAATCCATGGCTCGCCCCAGATTTGATTGCGGCCTCAACCTTTGCGGGGTCAAGGTCAAGTGCGATCACCTCAACTCCCGCTGCGGAGAGAAGCCGACACGCGATCTGACCGACCAGACCGGAGCCAATGACGGCAGCGCGCTCGCCCAGCGAGAGCTCAGCGAGCCTCACACCATGAAGTGCGATCGCCGCGATGGTTCCAAATGCAGCTTGCTCGAGGGGAACACCCTCCGGAACCTTGGCGCAGAGGTTCGAAGGAACTGCCACCACCTCGGCATGGGACGCATGCCCGACACCGGCGCAGGCAACCCGGTCACCAGGCTTGATATCCCGAACCGCCGAACCAACCTCAACCACGGTTCCTGCACAGCTGTAGCCCAGTGCGATTGTCTCGTCAAGTTTACGATCTACGAACCTGCGGGTTTCCTTCAGCCCCTGGGAACGGACCATGTCGGCAACCTGGCGGACTGCCTCTGGCTTCGCTCGAGCCTTCTCAAGCAACGACTTCTGTGCCCCGATCACAGTCGCACGCTCGGTACCTGAGCTGATCACGGAGAAACTGTTTGCAACAAGCACTGCCCCTGGTGGACACGCCGGAACCGGAACCTCGCGGACCACCGTCAGGCCCCTGCGTTGCTGGAGTACCTGTTTCATGCGCTGACTCCGCTGGAGTCCAAACTCTTGACGGGGCGAATCACGACGCCGAAGTCCAAGGGAAGGTAGCCGCTGACTGGTATCCGAATAATCTGCGCATCGAGAGCTTGACCATACAGGGAAGCGACGAGCCCTTCCTCAATTGAAGGCTCACTTTCGGTACCGAAACAGTCAACCTTGAACGCCGCTGCACCATTTCCAGTGACCCCGCCATCTCTGAGTTGACACCTGATCCCCGGAGCGAGCCGGAGGGTCGCTACCGCGTTGACAAACCCGCTCCCATCAAGCCGGTCCACTACCCGAAGCTCCGTTCCGTCAGCATCAATCTCGAATGTTCGGCTGTGCACCACCTGCTCGGGGAGGCGGAGCCAGCCGTCGTGGTATCCCGACCAGACTGCTCCGTCAGCATCAGGGGACCATTGAGTTACCGCTGGCCCCGAGGTCTGGAAGAGTTGAAACAAAGCACTCTCGTCAATCACATTGATCTCGAGATCATTGACTTGGACCGTTGAGTGTGCTGCTGTTGATCTGAAGAGGTTCCGCATCTTGGGATCAGACGTGTAGACAAATGTCCCTGGATCAACAATCAGCGCGACTCCATCCAGCGACAACTCGAACGAAAGGGCATCGTTATGCGAATGACCTCCGGTGCCCTCCTGACCGACATCGCCACATCTGATCGCCAGCCACATCCCACCGCGCTCAATGGTCCAGACCCCACCTTCGGCGAGTTCCACTGAAGCAGGGCGCTCGACCACCGTGACCTTGCCGGCCGCCTCAGCCGCAGCAAGGCCGGCTGTCCAAGCAACGTCAGGAGCTGGGGCGCCAGCGGCGGGAGCCGGCGTGCCAAGGACGCCTGAAGCGATCCACAGAAGCGGGTCGTACGTTGGACTTCGGTCCTCATCGAGCGGAAGGATGCGGCTGCTGTCGTTGTCCCCGAAAAGCGGGATTAGCCCGTCAGGCCTGCGGATGGCGAGAGCCGCCTGTGCGCATGATTCCAACCGACGTCGATACTCATCGGTGAGCGGTTGACCGGCCCACTCGGCGACTACCCAAGGAATAAGAAAAAGCTCAAGAGCGAGTCCGTGATAGGAGGTGGAGGCCTCAAAATTCAAACCGTCATCAAGAATCTGGGACTTGATCTCGCGCTCGATCGCAATTCGCGATGACTTGGCCCACCTTGGTGCATCGGGGTCGCCCTCCAGTGCCCACCCCAAAACGAACAGCCCAACCTGATCTGCTAGGTAGTGATTTCCTCGTAGCAGTGGGGACCCCTCTAAATTTGCCGCAATGTGCCGGGCGTGGACCCGGAGAGACTTGATTACCTTGGCATGGCAGGCGGGATCAAGTTGGAGACTGTCAGGGAGAGTGTTGAGCGTCCAGACCCAGTTGATTGCGCGGATTGAAACCCCCATCGCGTTGTCCCAGTTGATCCCCAGCCCAGCAGGATTCGAAGCAATCCAGTCTTCAAACTGGCCCTGCAACTCATCTCGATACTTGGGGTCACCTGTCAGCCGAGCCGCCCGGGCAAGCACAAGCATCTGGTGTGAGCGGCTTATCTCCCATGGCATTTTGGCATCACTCGAATCGCTCAGCCTAGTTATCTCAAGAGTTTGACTCGAAACGTCCGAGTCCCACACGTAGCTGCTCTTGGGGTCTCGGTGCCAAGCAATCGGAGTTCCCATGTCTGCCCCACCTGCCCCGAGAAGGTAAGTTCTATGCGCCATCACCTCGGTGGCGGCAGCGATGATTTCCTCGGCCCCGACGACTCCCTGGGCCTCGGCCATACTCTGGTTACCCGAAGGAAGTGCAACTGGAAACGGGGCAAGCTCAACATCAGCCTCCGGCAAGCTGACTACGCCGGCGTAGTCAGCTTTCAGGCTGGCATCAAGACGTTTTCGGTGAAGTCGGTGACGCGCCATTTGGATGACGAGAAGGGGGCGTGGTCCTACTCGCCTCAGACGTGATGTCAGGCTCGAATTGTTGCCCGCAAACGCTGACGGGGTCTTGCTGATGTCGGTTCCATTACTTGCCTCCGAATTGGTAGTAGCGCTACTTGTCTGGCCACCAAGAGCACCCCGATAGAGGTAGACGTAGTAGGCGAGGTTCAGAACTACGGCGATGAGACTGGCCCAAGCGGCTCCCTGCGCGCCGTATTCTGGGATCAATGCAAAATTGAATACGAGGTTACTGACGGTGAGAGCCAAGCCTTGGCGGAACATATCATTGCCTCGTCCGTGCGACACCAAAAAAGAGTTGAAGACCGCGCTGAACCCCCTCACGCCGCCAGCGATGCCCAGCGGAAGAGCTAACGCAACCATTGATTCGTAGCCAGTGGGCAGAAAAAACGTAGAGAGACACCAAGTGAGCCCGATTGTCGCCGGTATCGAGAGCACGGCGACTGAGCCAGCCGTGAGAATTGGCCTCCGCCCGATCTCATGGGCGCCGGCCAGGTGCCCGTAAAGTGCATTTGCATAAGCCATAGCTGGCATTGCGCTGGCAGCAGCCACTGCTCCAGCCAGCGTGTAGTTGCCGACCGCAGAAGCAGAAGCCAGAGCGCCCAACATCAGCACGTCCATGTTGTAAGAACCCATTGAGAGCACACGACCCAGATAGGCCCTGAACCCCCATCGGCGCGCGGCTGCCGTTGCTGCCGCGGCCACCGGTCCGATACGCATCCGGCTGGGCTCCAACGCCCTCACAAGGATCACGGCCGCTAGCCAGTTAGAGACGGCAACTACCAGGAGCATCGAGACCGCGCTACTTTCTGGGCTTGCCAGAAGGACCACAGCCACAAGGACAACGGCTTGACCCGCGGCGTTTGCCAGCGCCGCGGCTCCAAGGCGGCCACGACCCCGGGCGAAGATCATTCCGGTGTACGAACTGAATGGCCACACCGCGGCAAGAGGAGCGAGTGCCAGAAGATCGCCGCCAATCTTCACCTTGAACACAGAATCCGCAACGACAGAGGTGATCAGAACTGAAATCACAAACACGCATGCGAGAGGGATGTAAATAACGAGCCCAGCCCGGACCAACCCACCTTTCCGGTTTGCGCTCGCCTGCGCGGTCATTCGTGCGAGCGACTCGACGAATCCGAAGTCGCAGAATATTAGGCTCAGGTACTGCAGGACCGACAGAGTCAGAGCAAATTCAGCAAATTCCGAAACGCTGATGCGTCGTGCAAGAACCAGCTTCGCAACTCCAACGCGACCAGTCGCGAGGAGGCTACCGCGGGTGTATATAGCTGCCTGTCGTCTGGCACCATCACCACCGCCTTGCCCTCGAATCGCTGTCATGCCTGACCGCAGCCGGGAGCCCGCAGCCTCTGCGATGGTTGACCTGAAGTCAGTCACAGGACTGGTCGCAGAACACCTGCGCCATGTTTGCACCCACCTCGCAGTTGTGCGGTGATTCGCCTAGGCCGCACAGCGAGCACGGAAGGGATGGCACATCAATCCTCATATTTGGGATTCGAGAGTCGCGATTATATTCGCCGACCTACCATCCCAAGTGTGCAGCTTCTCCGCCTCAAGCTTTGCAGCCGCTCCGATGCTAGCTCCCTTGTCCGGAAGAGCCAATACCCGCTGAACTCCAGATACAAAAGACTCAAGGTTGCCAGGCTCCACAAGCACGGCTGTATGCCCGTCATTCAGGATCTCGCCGATCTGCTCAAGGTCGCTGGCCACAGTCGGCCTGCCCAAAGCCATGAACTCAAACAGCTTGGTAGGTGATCCGAAGAAAGGCTGGTCCACGTCCTGCACGTGTGGGGAAACCAAGATGTGACAGGCCGAAAGTCGGCGGAGAGCCTCATTATGTGGCAGGGCTCCGGTCATGACCACCCGATCCGTGACACCGAGGTCCGCTGCGAGATCCCGACAGGCTGCAGATCCCTCACCTG
>JAPLCH010000060.1 GCA_026392325.1 Solirubrobacterales bacterium
CTCCACTTGAGCTTTCAGGTCTTGGTGATGGAGTCCACTCTCTAGCGGCCAAGCAGATCGACGCCGCAGGAAACCCCGGACCGGCAGCCGAAGTGCAGTGGACGGTTGACGCGACTGCTCCTGTGGCCCCTGTGCTCAGTGGTGCACCGGCGTCGCTGACAACTTCACCTCGCGTGTCTGTGACGTTCGTCAGCGAAGGCGGCGCAAACTTCCTCTGCTCGACAGACGGTGGTCAGTTCGCCGCGTGCACATCTCCATTTACTGCAAGTGGACTTACAGACGGTGCTCACGCCCTTGTTGTAAAGGCCCGGGACGCGGCTGGCAACGAAAGCGATGAAAGCACGGCCCTCTGGACGGTTGATCGCACGGCGCCTGCCGCGGCCTCCTTCACCTCCGCTCCTTCAGGATTTACAGGCCTCAACTCCGCGACGCTCCGCTTCACAGGAGAAGCGGAAGGAACCTTCACCTGCGCCGTTGACGCAGGAACCTACGCGCCATGCTCCTCACCGAAGTCCGTTGCCTCCCTGGCCGACGGAACGCACTCTTTCTCGGTCAAGGTCGCTGACAAGGCGGGGAACGTGAGCATCTCGGCGACTTCGAGCTGGATAGTCGACACGGTGGATCCAATCGCCCCGGCAGTCGGGACCATGCCGGCTCTCAGTAACTCGCGGTTCGCCACAACCACCTTCACAGGCGAGATTGGCGCCGCTTTCAGCTGCTCAGTTGACGGCGGAGCATTCTCGTCATGTTCATCCCCCAAGTCCACCTCCGGACTTCCAGACGGACCGCACACCATCGCGGTCAAGCAGACCGACCGAGCCGGGCATGCAGGTCCCACCACGACCAGATCATGGTCAGTAGACGCAACTGCGCCAGCAACTCCTGTGCTAACTGGGGTGCCGCCAGCCGTGAGTAAGTCAGCAGCTGCCTCGATTGGGTTCGCCAGTGAGGCCAAGGCAACGTTTGTCTGCTCGGTTGACGACGGGCCATTCAGCTCGTGCTCGGCACCAAGGTCATTGGCCGGACTTTCAGATGGAGCACACAGCTACCGCATTGCTCCCGATCCACCTGAAGTTGGCTCGCGCCCCTCAGCTGCAACATCAGACAAGGGCGTTGATGTTGCTTTCACTGGTGAAGAAGGAGCCAAGATCGAGTGCAAGCTTGACGCCGCCGCATGGAAGATATGCGCGGCCCAATTCAATGCCGAGGGCCTGGCCGACGGGACGCACACGCTGCAGATCCGCCAGACGGATATCGCCGGCAACATGAGCACTCTTGCGACGGTCACGTGGAAGGTGGACACGGTGGCTCCGGCAGCGGTCAAGCTTTCCGGAATCCCAGCTGTCCCGACCAAGGCGCGTTCCCTCGCGGCAGTCCTGACCGGAGAAGCCGGCTCGTCATTCCAGTGCCAGCTCGATGGCGGTGACTGGTCATCCTGCTCGTCCCCGAAGCTGATCTCTGGTCTTGTGGACGGACCTCACAGTTTCGCTGCGCGCCAGTCGGACGCTGCTGGCAACCAAAGCTTGGAGGCCACTGTTACTTGGACGGTTGACAACGATGCGCCACTCCTTTCCGGCTCGGTGCGTTCCCTGTTCAGCGCTTCCAAGAAGACCGCAACTGTGACCAGCACATTTGATTCAGGACACGGCAAGCCGGACAAACTTGAAGTTGCGACATCGAAGACTTCGCCCAAGGTTGGCTCGGTCCCCGTGGCTGCCAGTGTTGTCAAGTATGGGTCGCCTGCCTCTGTGAAGGTCACCGCTGCACCGACATGGGCCCGGGTAGGGGATTTGGCTGGTAACTGGTCACCGTGGTACGCGGTGACCAAATAGCCGTGCCGCGGGGGACCTTTGGAAGTGGGCGCGCGAAGCATCGTCTGAGCTTTATTGCTGTTGTCGCCACACTGTCGCTTTCGTTGCCAGCTGGGCTGGGTGCGGCTGCCGGGCCCGATATCACCCCACCATCGAAGCCAACGCTAACGGGCGCTCCCTCCGGCCTTACCAACCAAACGAGCGCGTCTATATCCATCTCAGCCGAGCCCGGGTCAACAGTCTTCTGTTCCCTCAACAGCGGCGGTTGGGCAGTCTGCGGAAGTCCATGGCAATTGACTGGCCTGCGCGACGGTGAACAGGTTGCGGAGGTCAAAGCAGTTGATGCAGCAAGTAATGAAAGCCCGATTGCTTCGAAGTTGATGCCACGCCTCCGGCTGCACCCACGCTCTCTGGCGTTCCCGCGACCTACACCATCTCGCCCACGGCGATCATCGGATTTCTGGGAGAAGCTGACGCTTCCTTCTCGTGCTCGTTCGAACTAGCCTCTTTTGTACCTTGCGGATCCAGCCCCCGGACTCTTTCCTCGCTGAGCGAGGGGATGCATAACTTCGCAGTTACTGCGACCGATCCTGCTGGCAACACAAGTGCGCCCGCCACTGCAGCCTGGACGGTAGACACGGCCGCGCCAGACAAGCCGACCCTCGGTGGTTCACCCGACCCGAACAGCCCGGGAGTCCTGACCAACTCTCGCCGAGCCGAGATCTCCTACATCGCAGAGCCGGGCGCAACAGTCACCTGCTCGGTGGATGAGGCTGAGTACGTGTCATGTGGAGGGTCGCCCAAAGTGATGACCGGACTTGGGGACGGTGACCATTCTTTGTCAGTGGTTGCGACTGACGCTTCAGGCAAGTCAAGCTCCCCGGCCACCGCAACATGGACGGTCGATGCGACCGCCCCAGCCAAGCCGATTCTCTCGGGAACCCCTGCCATCTGGACTGGCTCGGGCTCTGCGTCCATCGGATTCATAGGAGACCCTGAAGTTGCCTTCGTTTGCTCACTTGACGGAGAGGATTTTGACACCTGTGGTTCATCACCCAAGGTCCTCTCTGGGCTCGCCGATGGCCATCACGCGCTGCGGGTCATCGCGGTAGACCCGGCGGGTAATTCGAGTGCCACCGCAACGGCAGGGTGGAATGTGGACGGAATGAAGCCAGCGCGGCCGGCCATCAGCGCCGCTCCGCGAACCCCGCACGTTTCCCGCAGTGGGATCGTGACCTTCAACGGAGACCCTGGGGCAGTGTTCCAGTGTTCTGTAGACAATCGTTCCTACAGGAGCTGTTCAAGTCCCCTCCGGCTGCTCAGGATGAAGGATGGCCGGCATCGAGTTGCGATTCGGCAAGTGGATGTCCTCACCAAGGCTGGTCCTGCGCGCTCGGTCGCATGGGTTACGGACACAGCTATCCCGCGAGCGCCGCGGATCACCGGCCTCGGAAGTGCCATCGCGCGCACACAGTCGGCGCGACTTAAGTTCCGAGGAGTCAAGGGTCGGTCCTTCCAATGTCGTCTTGACGACCGCGCGTGGCGTCGCTGTGCAGCCAACTTCACGCTGCGTGCAAGGGGCCTTGACACGGCTTGGTACGACCTGTCCGTCAGGCAGGTGAGCAAACTGGGGAATGCGGGTCCGGAGACCGTCAGAAGCTTTGAGGTAACTCCGTCGGTGCGCCTTTCTTGGACGAGTCTGGAATATGGGGAGCTCAGCCTAGGACTCCAGAAGCCCGAGGGGTGCAGGGCAGGGCGCCTAGGGTTTGACCTCTGGGGTTCGGGCGTAGGACGAATCCATATCCAAGGAAACAGCCGCTGCGGAACCCTCACTCGCCGACTTGCGACCGGGCACGGAGTGGAGGGCAGGATCACCCCCGGAGGGGTGACGC
>JAPLCH010000115.1:0-2151 GCA_026392325.1 Solirubrobacterales bacterium
CGCCGCCGACGTTGACTCGGAGTCCGCAGCAAGCATGGTCTATAAGGTCATCAAGTCTAAGTACTCAAATCAGGTCTCAGGCCGGACGTTGGAGATCTCCTGCAGCGGACGGAAGTCCCCGTTCTCATGCAAGTGGTGGATCATCAAGAAGAGCAAAGAACGCCCGAAGCACTGCGTGAAAGGTGCTGCCAAGTCGATAGCTTCAAGCTCCGGTGAAGGTGAACTCCACACTCGGTACTGCTACGTATACAAGGCCCGCTCGGCCAGCGCGACCTACAACGCAAAAAAGCGGTCCTGGGTAATCGTTGGCTGAGGCCAGCTGAGCAACCCAACCACCCCACTCTCACGGCCGCGGCCGATTTGACTTAGCATTGCGGCTCACATGCCCAAGCTCTCGATACTCATGCCTGTTTTCAACGAGCTCAACACCGTTGAGCGTGCAATCTCCGAAACCTTGGCTGCGAATATCCCGGTTGAGCGTGAGCTCGTCATCGTCGACGACGGCTCGACTGATGGCACTCGGGAAATCCTGACTGGCCGCGAATGGCCCGAAGGCGTGCGGGTCATCCTTCACGACGAGAACCAAGGCAAAGGTGCTGCCGTCAGAACCGCGCTCAAGGAAGCCCGCGGCGAGTACTCGGCCATCATGGACGCAGACCTTGAATACGACCCGGGAGACCTCGCGGACCTGATTGAGCCCCTCGTGCAAGGCAAGGGAAATGTTGCCTACGGAGTGCGGGCGTTCGACGGATCCTCAAGCCACTCATTCCTCTATGTCATGGGCAACCGGGGCGTGACTCTTGCCTGCAATGTCCTCTTCAATGTCTACCTCCGCGACATCATGACCTGCCACAAGGTGATCCGTACAGAAATATTCCAGTCGCTTGAGCTTCGCGAGACAGGCTTCGCAATCGAGCCGGAGATAACCGCCCGACTGATTCAGCGCGGCGAGCGGATTACCGAGCTCCCCGTGTACTACGCAGCCAGAGCTACAAGCGAAGGCAAGAAGCTCACATCAGCAGATGGGTTCCGGACTCTCAGGACCCTCGCTCGCTGTCGCATCACCGGGGGCGGCAAGCCATCGGCGCCGGCGCCAGTACTCAGCGCCGACTGACCGACCGTTAAGACGCCCTACGACTTATTGGCTTTGCGTGATTCCTTTACGCGGCCAACCTGATCCAGAGTGACTTTCCGCAGACGGACGTGGTTGGGAGTTACCTCAACAGCCTCATCGCTGCGGAGGAACTCAAACGCCTGATCAAGCGAGAGCGCCTTCTTGGGAACAAGCTTGACGATCTCGTCAGAGCTTGATGTACGCATGTTGGTGAGCTTCTTCTCACGAACAGCATTCACATCCATGTCTTCAGATCGGCTGTTCTCCCCAACAATCATGCCCTCGTAAACGACTTCGCCTGGGTCGACGAACAGCACACCACGCTCCTGCATTGCAGAGCAGGCATGTCCCGTTACTGGACCAGACCTGTCGGAGACAAGCGAGCCGGACTGGCGTGTTCTGAGCTCGCCAAACCAAGGCTCCCAGCGGTCGAACACGCTGTGTGCGATACCTGTGCCTCGGGTTTCGGTAAGGAATTCAGTTCTGAAGCCAATCAATCCACGCGCAGGAACGAGGTACTCCATCCGAACCCAGCCGGTGCCGTGGTTCCCCATCTCAGCCATGCGACCCTTTCGGTTCGCGAGAAGCTGGGTAACAGCTCCAACAAACTCCTCGGGGACATCGATCGTGAGTGAGTCAACCGGCTCATTAACCTTGCCATCAATCTCTCGCGTGACAACCTTTGGCTGTCCAACGGTCAGTTCAAACCCTTCGCGTCGAAGCTGCTCAACAAGGATTGCCAGGGCAAGCTCTCCACGGCCTTGCACTTCCCATGAGTCAGGGCGCTCGGTCTCGAGAATCCTCAGTGAAACGTTGCCAACCATCTCTGCATCCAGACGGTTGAGAATTTGTCGAGCGGTCAGCTTGGTTCCATCCTGACCGGCAAGCGGGGACGTGTTGATTCCCACTGTCACGGAAAGGCTGGGCTCGTCAACGGCGATCAGCGGAAGCGGCTTGGGGTTCTCTGGGTCGGCGAGGGTCTCGCCGATTGTCACCTCAGGGATGCCGGCCACGGCGACAATGTCACCGGGTCCAGC
>JAPLCH010000115.1:2235-4038 GCA_026392325.1 Solirubrobacterales bacterium
CCGTCGCGTCGACACCATGCCACAGCTTGTCCCTTTTTCACATAGCCATCATGAACTCGGCAGATAGCCAGCCGTCCAAGGTAGTCAGAGGCGTCTAGGTTTGTGACCTGCATCCTCAGGGGTGCGCCCTCTTCATATACGGGAGCCGGAATGGTCTCGACGATCAGGTCCATCAGTGGCCTCAAATCGTCCGCCTGCGACGCAAGGTCAGCGTCAAGAGATGCAGTGCCGGCCTTGGCATTTGTGTAGACGACCGGGAACTCAAGCTGTTCCTCCTCAGCATCAAGGTCAAGGAAGAGCTCTTCCACCTCGTGCACAACCTCAGCAACACGGGAGTCAGGGCGGTCAACCTTGTTGATCACGAGGATCACAGGCAGCTTGGCGTCAAGTGCTTTGCGCAGAACGAAGCGTGTCTGCGGCAGTGGACCTTCGCTTGAGTCAACGAGCAGGAGCACGCCGTCAACCATGAAGAGCCCACGTTCCACCTCGCCACCAAAATCAGCGTGTCCAGGTGTATCAATGATGTTCAGCTTCACACCGTCGTGCTTGACGGTGGTGTTCTTGGCGAGAATGGTGATTCCCTTCTCACGCTCAAGATCACCGGAGTCCATAACCCGGTCCTGTACATCCTGGCCGGCCCGGAATGCACCGGACTGCCAAAGCATTGCGTCAACAAGAGTTGTCTTGCCGTGATCAACGTGAGCAATGATTGCCACGTTTCGAAGATCTGTTCTTTCAGCCACTGCAAGTCCCTTGTTTGTTTGTTTTTAGACAGTCCTGCGCAGAACTGCGGGGAGCACTTGAGCTCCCCGCAGGACTGTACGACTCAATTACCTACTTAAGCAGTTGCTGCAACAACATCCAGATACTGCTCACCCGACTCAGCCTTCGCAACAAGTGAGGCTGGCGGCTCAAACCGCTCGCCGTACTTGGCAGCAAGCTCACGCGAGCGCTCAACGAAACCAGCAATGCCGCCCTCGTAGCCGTTGATGTACTGAAGCACGCCGCCAGTCCATCCCGGGAAGCCAATGCCGAAGATTGAGCCGATGTTGGCATCAGATGCCGTCTCGATCACTCCTTCGTCCAAGCACTTCACGGTCTCAAGCGACTCAATGAACATCATGCGCTCTTGAAGGTCCTTGAAGTCAGTTCCGAGGTTGTCTCCCCCGAAAGCATCCTTCAGTCCCGACCAGAGGCCTACACGCTTGCCATCTTCGTACTCATAGAAGCCGGCTCCGTCAAGACGACCGCCGCGCTCGTACTTGTCAAGCATTGCGTCGATGATTCCTGTCGACGGATGCTCATGCCATGCGCCACCGTCAGCGTCTTGAGCTGCCTCATAGGCAAGTCGAATGCGACGCATCAGGTTGAGGTTCAGCTCATCTGAAAGCTGAAGCACTGGAGCTGGGTAGCCAGCCTGGGAAGACGCCTGTTCAATCGTTGGCGCCGGAATTCCCTCGGAGAGCATTGCGATGCCCTCGTTGATGAATGTTCCGATCACCCTACTGGTGAAGAATCCACGGCTGTCATTAACGACAATCGGGGTCTTCTTGATCTTCTTGGCAACGTCGAGTGCGCGATAGAGCGTCTCGTCTGTGGTCTTCTCACCCCTGATGATCTCCAGCAGTGGCATCTTGTCCACTGGGCTGAAGAAGTGCAGGCCAATGAAGTCATTTGGCCGGCTTACGCCCTCAGCGAGAAGCGTGATTGGAAGCGTTGATGTGTTGGATCCAAGCAGGGCGTCAGCAGCAAGGTGTGGCTCAATTTCCGCGTACACCTGCTCCTTGACCTTGGGATCCTCAA
>JAPLCH010000243.1 GCA_026392325.1 Solirubrobacterales bacterium
CTTCCTGAAAATCGCCAGAGACGAGTTGGCAGCCGCAAGATAATTCGGGTCAGAGAACTTGACGGCCGCCCGTGAGAGTGCCTGGATTCCCGTGGCCTGTGACATGGCGCTGGTCCACGGCGGACTTCCTCCGTCAAAGTTGAACATGTACTCCCAGGCTGTTCCACCAGCACGCTTGACCTGGAGCGAGAGCATTTCGTCCATTAGGGCCTTCAGGTGACCGGGCAGGTTGGCCCGCCACAACCCGTTGGCAACCCCGAAGGTCGCGAGAACCTGAAGTTGAAGCCCCTGTCCTTGGTAGTACTGCCAGACGATGTCGCTTCCAGAGAACTGGACTCGCTGATGGTAAGCGGGCATCTTCCCCGTACTGAAGAACTCCGTGTTGCGCTTGACCATTAGCATGAGCTGCGGGACACGCGAGGGGGTGAGCGCCTTGCGGTTATGAATGCCAACAACGATGGAGATGATGTTGCCCAGCTCCAACCCCGCGTTTCCGTGGAGCTTGCGCCGTGTTCGGATAGCTGCAGTCCAAGTGGGTATTGCGTCACTCGCCTGAAGCGCTGTGATCTGACCGGCCTTCTGCATGTTCAGGATGGTTGAAGCGACCTCTGATGTTGCCGTCGCGGCCGTGGCTCGAACGCCCTGCGGGCTGTTCATTACTGGGCGGTCTGCTCCGGTTCCGAAGTCCATGTCCTTGGGCAGGAGGTCTTGCCCAGCCGTGATCTGGCCGTTGGGGCCGACTTTGAGGAGTGGTTGTTGCGATGCCTCCGCCGATGCGATGGGACCCACCGCCAGCATGGCCAGAGGAACCGCAAAGACCCGTAGGACACTGCGGAACATGGTCCAATCTTAGTGGCTCGGTGCTAGCCTCGGGCCAGGTGCAGGAGCCCCTCCAAAAGAGCCTTTCAAGTGCGCCACGCCGATGGTTGCTTCGCTCTGCCTTGTTGGGACTGCTCCTTGGCGGGCTGTTCTCAGGTTGTGGAGGCTCCTCGGAAGAGGCCAACAAGGTCCTCAATCGCACGTTTTCACAACCTCACAAGTACTCATCGGGGCAGCTTGATGCCGATATTCAGCTGGACGGTGCTGGACTCACAGGCAAGAGCGGGCAACTGGCTCTCACGCTCAAGGGTCCGTTCTCGAGCAACGGGAAAGGCAACCTTCCCAGCTTTCAGATGGACACGGGCCTCAAGTTGGGCGCGCGCAAAGTCAAGCTTGAGGTAACTAGCGACGGCAAGTCCATGTGGCTGGGCATTGCCGGAATTCCCTACGCGATGCCTGCGAAAGTCTTTGAGAGTTTCAAGTCGGCTTATCTGGGCAAGGACATGAAGTCGTCTGGTTCCCTGTTGGACCGTCTTGGGTTCAGGCCAGCCGATTGGCTGAAGAATCCAGAGGTTGTTGGCGACGAGATGATCGGCGGGACTCAGACTGTTCATGTCAGAGCAGGCGTCGACGGTACGAAGCTTGTTGCCGACCTTGGGTCCCTTCTCGGCGCTGCCGGTGGGGTTGGGGCTGGAGTCGTGAATGTCCAGGCCGCAACAGCTGAAGCCCAGAGGAAGCTCGCGAAGGCTGTAAAGACCGCGGAGTTGAATGTCTGGTCCGGAAAAGAGGACGGAGCGCTGCGGAAGCTTGATGTAACGGTTGACGTCGGAGCAGTTGACGGGCAGCGGCCAACTAAGCTTCGTTTTCTCGTGACCCTGACTGACCTCAACCAGCCGCAGCAAATCCAGATTCCAAAGACTGCACGACAGTTCTCTGAGCTGACGGGCCTGATCGCGAGCGTCTCCGGGGCGGGAAGCGGGTCGCTGGGGGCGAAAACTTCCGATCCCAAGGCTAAGAGATTTGAATCATGCGTCGCCAAGGCTCCAAACGTGAAGGCAGCAAAACTCTGCGACAAGGTCCTGACAGGATGAGCGACATGGTCGCCGAGGACGAACTTCCGTCCGGCTTGATGCCAAAGTGGGTAGTTCCACTTGTTGTAGCGCTCCCTCTGGCAGTAGGGCTTCATCTCGCAGGTGCATCGCAGGTTGCCGTGTTTATTGCTGCGGCGCTTGCGCTGATCCCAGGCTCAGCCGTAATGGGACGCGCCACTGAGCACCTGTCTGCGAGGTCAGGCCCGGGCGTTGGGGGCTTGATGAACGTGACCTTCGGCAACGCGCCGGAGTTGATCATTGCGCTCGTCGCACTCTCACAAGGATTTCAGGAGGTCGTCAAGGCTTCATTGGTCGGTTCTGTCCTAGGGAATGTCCTGCTTGTACTGGGGGCTTCAATGCTCGCTGGGGGCTTGCGACCCGACCTGAGGTCAGGCGAACAGCGCTTTAACAGGACTTCGGCCAGCGCCCAGTCGGGAATGCTGCTTCTCGCCGTCGGCGCGCTCGTAATGCCAGCGGTTTGGGAACTGGTGAACGCAAATGGATTGGGGCTGCCAACGGTTGGGGTTGACAACCTGAATAAGGCGGTCGACTTTCACGGGGGTCCGGTACAGACCTTGACCACGGTGGTTGCCGTGATTCTGATCCTCACCTACGCGGCGGGTCTTGTCTTCTCCCTGCGGACACACAAGGACATTTTCAACCCGGCGCAGGGACATGTAAAGGGAGCTTGGACTGTAGGCAAATCCGTCGCCATGCTTTGTATCGCTGGTGGGCTTGTGGCCTGGATGAGCGAGATCCTCGTTGGATCGCTTGAAGAGGCCGCCAAGGCCATGGGCGCATCGGAGTTCTTCATCGGCATCGTGGTCGTCGCGATCGTTGGCAACGCAGCAGAGCATTGGGTTGCAGTGGCGGTAGCAAGGAAGGACCAGATGAGCCTCGCGATCAACATCTCAGTCGGCTCAGCAGCGCAGATCGCGCTCTTTGTAACACCGGTGGTTGCCCTCGCGTCACTCGTGATCGGCGACTTCCCAATGGCACTGGTGTTTAACGGTTATGAGCTGGCGGCCCTGCTGATAGCCACTGTTGTGGCCGGATTCGTCACGGCCCGTGGGCGGTCCACCTGGTTTGAAGGCCTGCAGTTGATTGCGCTTTACGTCGTATTCGGCGTCACCTTCTGGCTCGCCTGAGTTTCACCCCAGCCGCATGGCCGGTAGCGGATGGCGCATCCGCGTTGCTTCGGGATTGAGCCTTGCTCCACATAGCGGTAGGCTTCATTCCCAGTTCGTTGACTTGCCATTCAATCTTTTGGCGTCCGGGTCCATCCGGCCGCCTCAAACCCGGAGGTAGCTTCAAACAATGGTTGACTTCACCCTTACTGATGAGCAGCTCGCACTTCGCGAGATGGCCCATGATTTCGCAGAGAAGGAAATGCGCCCGGTCGCACACGAGTACGACAAGGACGGCACATGGCCCAAGGACGTGCTGAAGAAGGCTTGGGAACTTGGACTCATGAACAGCCACCTTCCAGAGGAGTACGGCGGCCCAGGTGCCAGCTACTTCGAGGGAGCCTTGATTGAAGAGGAAATGGGCTGGGGCTGCTCCGGCATCGGAACCTCAATCGCTTGTAACGGTCTTGCCGCAGCACCGGTAATGCTCGGTGGCAGCGATGAGATCAAGAAGGAGTACCTCACCCGACTTGGCGAAGGCGGCGAGCTTGCCTCGTTCTGTCTGACAGAGCCAGGTGCCGGTTCAGACGTGGCCAGCATGCGCACAACTGCCGTCAAGCAGGGCGACAAGTACGTCATCAACGGTCAGAAGTGCTTCATCACCAACGGTGAATACGCAGATTGGTACACCGTCTACGCAAAGACCGACAAGGATGCAGGCCACCGCGGAATCTCCGCATTTGTGGTTCCGCGTGACGCGGGCGTTGTAGTCGACAAGAAGGAAGACAAGATGGGTCAGCGCGCTTCAAACACCGCGACCGTCTCTTTCAACGACATCGAGATTCCTGCCGCCAACCTGCTCGGTCAGGAGAATGGTGGCTTCAAGCTCGCGATGATGACCCTCGACCGAACCCGTCCAGGTGTTGCATCCATGGCAGTAGGCATTGCCCGCTCGGCAATGGAGCACGCGATTTCGTACTCCAAGGAGCGCATTCAGTTCGGCGTGCCGATCGCAGCCCATCAGGCAATCCAGTTCATGATCGCTGACATGGCAACCATGGTTCACCTTGCGCGCCTCGGCACATGGCAGTCAGCAGTCCTGCTCGACCAGGGTGCCCGCAACACGATCGAGTCGTCACATGCCAAGCGGTTCGCAGCTGACACAGCGATGGAAGTCGCCACGGACGCTGTTCAGGTCTACGGCGGTTACGGCTTCATAAAGGAATACCCAGTTGAGAAGATCATGCGTGATGCAAAGATCATGCAGCTTTATGAAGGCACCTCACAGATCCAGCGTCTTGTCATTGCCAAGGAGACTCTTCTCCCGCGGCGTGCTGAGGAAACAGCAGGAGCAACTGCCTGAGCATCGCTCAAGTCAATTTGGCAGCAATCACGGCCTCGGGCATCTGCCCGGGGCCGTTTTGCGCTTGCGGCCCCGTAGGATGGATCCCAAGTGACTGAACGTTCAGCAAGCGCAAGGCGAGCGGCAGCCGATGCCGTCGGAGCAGGACCTCCGGATGATCCCTCCGGGGCGAAGGCGACGCGTGGGCGGAAAGCCGGTTCCGGTGGCGCTGATCCACTGTTGGGAGAACTCCGCCGTGGCGGCCTCCTGTCGCTCCTGGTGCTGCATCAGGTTTCGTCAGGCCCCTCATATGGCAACCAGCTGATTGACCGGGTGGGTGAGATCACAGGTGGGGTCGTCGCAGCGAACCCGAACACCATGTATCCGCTCTTGAGGGAGTTGGAGGCAAAGGGAATGCTCGAAGGGTCATGGGAGCACCCGGAGCGGCGCTCACGCAGGTTCTACGCAATTACAGAGGCTGGTTTGGTTGAGCGCGATCGCCTTTCAGCAGAGCTCTCGCCGAAGCTGGATGACATTGGCACTGCGATAGCGCGCATCAGGTCAGAGGTCTTGGGACAGTGACCGAAGTGATTGAGGAACTGGCCGATCGAATTCGGTCGGCTGGCTCGGTCGTTGCGCTTACGGGCGCGGGAATTTCCACTCCATCTGGCATTCCAGACTTCAGGACTCCGGGAACGGGTCTCTGGGAGAACGTGAATCCGATGGAGGTTGCGCATGTTGACGTGCTCTTGAATGACCCTGCGATGTTCTGGGCTTTCTATGCGGAGC
>JAPLCH010000071.1:0-2643 GCA_026392325.1 Solirubrobacterales bacterium
GACGCTGACCCTGTTGATGACGCGCCAATCCTTGACCTTCGAATCCGCAAGGGAGCGCGCCGCAACAACATGCAGGTGCTTGTCGCTTCGGGTCGCCCAACCGCACTTGACCCACGGGCTGCTCACGCCGTCCGTCATGCCCCGGGAAGCGCAGCCTCGCTTGTGTTGGCAATTGACGCGGCCCTCTCTGGCGACGGGTCGCTGGCCGCCCACGCTCAGAATGCAGGCGCTGAAGCAGCTGAAGTCCAGTCCCTTGTTGAAGCACTCCAAGGCGGCGGAGAAGACATTGTCATCGTCTGGGGCGAGCGGGTGACCGATGGTCCCGGCGGAGAAGCTGCAGCGCAAGCACTGCTTCGCATCGCGCAGAAGCTTGGCCTTGGCGGCCGCGAGGGAGCCGGCCTGCTTGAACTTCCGCGAGGAACGAACGGCCGGGGCCTTCGTGAGGTCGGCGCAATCCCGACGGCCGGACCAGGACTGAGCGATCCGCAGGCAGTTGGCCGTGACTCGAAGGCGATCGCCAACGCGGCAGTGGACGGACAGGTCACAGCACTCTGGCTCCTCCACACAGACCCAACCCGGGATAGCCAAGACCGCGCACTCTGGACGAAGGCCATTGCAAAGGCAGGCCTTGTCATCGCCCACGCCTCGACACTTTCACCTGAACTTGCGGCGCACGCAAATGTTGTCTTCCCGGCAGAGTCAGGGCCTGAACGCGACGGCACCATCACCCATCCGGACGGGCGCATCCAGCGCTTGCGCAAGGCGATCGGCAGTCCCGCCGAGGTCCGTCCCGCTGGCGCAGTCATCGCGCGGATAGCTCACGTGGGCAGTGGAGTTAACCTTGGGCCGTCAACAGGCCCGGCGGCCACAGCTGCTGTTTCCCACGCGGTTTCGATCTACGCAGGCTTGACGACCGATGAAATCACCGGTCAGGGCCTTCGCTGGCAGGACCGCGACGCCGCAACAAACCTTCCCGCCGGTGATGTTGCCGGTCAGGCCGCAGAGCCGCAGTCGGCAAAGTCACCCAATGGCGCCCTGCGCCTCGGCACCTACAGGTCAATCTGGGCCTCGCCCGAGGTGGAGATCAGCCCTGCACTCAAATTCTTGAGCCGCCGACCAACAGTCGAAGTCAGCCCGGCCGACGCTGAGCGAATGGGAATTGGCCAGGGCCAGACCGTCCGAATCGGATCCGGCGAGAACGAGTTGAAGGCCACCGTGAACCTTCGAAGCGATGTGCCAGCGGGCTCAGTCTTTGTCGAATCTGGCCTTGCCGATGGCGGGAACCTTCCGGCCGAAGGTGACCTCGTCGAGGTGACCGGCTCATGACCCCGCTCATCGCCACCGTGAACTACGCAGAGCCATGGTGGGTACAGATCATCAAGGCAATTGTGATCTTTGCCGTTGGCCTCCAGTTGATTCCATTGGTCCTGCTCGCCGAGCGCAAGCTGCTCGGGCGGTTCCAAGGCCGTTACGGCCCCAACCGGGTCGGTCCGATGGGTGCAATGCAGCCGCTGGCGGACATCATCAAGCTGGCCACAAAAGAATCGTTCCGGCCCCGAACATCTGTCGGAGTGATCTTCATGGTCGCCCCAGCCATCTCAATTCTCACGGCAGTCGCAACGCTTGCGATCGTCCCGTTTGGCAACACCGTGGACATCTTCGGAACGAAGGTTGGTCTTTACGGCGTTGACCCATCCATTGGCATCCTCTACGCGTTCGCGTTCGGCGGAATCGCGTTCTACGGACTGATGCTCGGCGGCTGGTCCTCAGGCTCCAAGTACTCATTCCTCGGAGCCATGCGAAGCGCGGCCCAGCTGATCTCCTATGAGGTAAGTCAGGGCATTGCGCTGATCGGCGTGATCATGATGGCTGGCACTCTCTCGCTCACTGGCATCGTTGAAGCCCAGGCCGATCAGGGCTGGTTCATCGTTCCGCAGATCGTCGGCTTCCTCGTCTTCCTGATTGCTGGGTTCGCGGAGACCAACCGCGCGCCATTTGACCTTCCCGAGGCCGACGCAGAGCTCGTCGGTGGTTACAGCACCGAATACGGCGGAGGTGGCTTCACCTCGTACTTCTTCGCCGAATACTTGAACGTGATCGTCGTCAGCGCCATCACCACCACGATCTTCCTCGGCGGGTGGCTGCTGCCCTTCGGCTGGGACACTCCAGGCTGGGCGATGCCGTTTGTCGTGATTGGCAAGACCCTTTTCCTGATTTTCCTGTTCATGTGGGTTCGTGCGACGCTGCCGCGTCTTCGCTACGACCAGCTGATGACGCTTGGGTGGAAGATTCTGCTTCCCATAGCGACCATCAACACCCTCGTTACTGCGGTACTGGTGGCCACCTGATGGCAAAGATCGAAGAAGACGACGTACTCCTCATCCAGCGCGGCCCACGGCCTGGCGTTGCAGGGGGCTTCTACCGCGCTTTTGTGGAAACAGGGCGTGGTCTCAAAACCACCTTCGTCCAGCTTTTCAAGAAGCCGCTGACGATCCAGTACCCGGAGGAGAAGACTCCTGTTTATCCACGCTTCCGTGGCCGTCACCGCCTGCACACTTTTGAGGACACTGGCCTTGAAAAGTGCGTTGGTTGCTCACTCTGCGCGGCAGCTTGTCCCGCAGACTGCATTCGCGTTGTCTCAGC
>JAPLCH010000071.1:2659-4068 GCA_026392325.1 Solirubrobacterales bacterium
CTACGAGATCAACATGTCCCGTTGCATCTTCTGTGGTTACTGCGAGGTGGCTTGCCCCTTCGACGCAATCACAATGGGCAACGACTACGAGCTCTCGGACTTCAACCGTTCAGACTTGATCTTCACCAAGGAAATGCTCCTTGCTGAGCCGATCGAGCGTACGCCATTGCGGACGGAGGACGAGTAGCAGCGACATGACCCAGCTCGTCTTCTTCATTGCCGCAATCGGCGCGATTGCGGGTGCTATCGGCGTGATCGCCCTGCGTAATCCGTTCTACGGGGTCCTTTCGCTGGTCGGACACCTGCTTTGTCTGGCCGCCCTCTTCCTGCTTCTGCGGGCTGAGTTTCTGGCGGCTTCACAGGTGATCGTCTATGCGGGTGGCGTGATGGTCCTCTATGTCTTCGTGGTCGCCTATGTGGGCGGAACGGAAGAGTCGCTTGGTGCATCCCGCGGCTGGTTGCGAGTACTGACACCAATCTTCGCCGGAGTGCTGACGATCGAACTGGTCATCGCAAGCCTTGGCAGTGGCCTGAAGGCGATCACCACCAAGGGTGCTGATATCAGCCCAACATTCGGTTCCCCAGCGGAAATCGGACAGGCGCTGCTCACACGCTTCCTCTTCCCCTTTGAAGTCGCATCACTGCTGCTGCTTGTCGCAGCCGTTGGCGCCGTTGGCCTTGCCCGGCGCCGTGATGGCTACACCGTTGGGAGCATTCCGCTCAAGGCAGGTGCGATCCCATCAGTTCCGCCCAAGGGCACGGGAACGATGGCTGAAGCTGCTGGAGACAAGCCAATGACTGGCCTGAGCGGAGGCGACTCATGAGCATCGGCTGGTACCTGACCGTCTCGGCAATCATTTTCGCCATTGGAGCTGCCGGCGTAATGACCAAGCGCAATGCGCTGGTGATCCTCCTCTGCCTTGAGCTGATGCTCAATGCCGGAAACCTGGCTCTTGTTGCCTTCTCTCGCATGTGGGGCAACATCGACGGGCAAATATTCGCGATGATGGTGCTGGTCGTTGCGGCCTGCGAAGTCACCGTCGGCCTTGGCCTGATCGTCGCCTTGCATCGTCGCGATCTTCCCGTTGACGCCGATGAGCTTTCGGAGATGCGCGGATGAGCGTCCAAACCTACGGCTGGCTTGTACTCGCGTTCCCGCTTGCCGGGACGATTCTCCTTGGCCTGCTGCGCCCTGTCTTGAGCGGTCGCAAGGCCGGCTACATCGGCACGCTTGCGATCCTCCTCTCGTTCCTTTCAGGCCTTGGCGCACTGAACAAGCTTCAGTCGCAGCCGGAGGAGTCACGCCAAGTGGTCTCCAGCCTCTGGACTTACGCCAAGACAGCTGGACTTGACGCGCAGCTTTCGATCCTGATTGATCCGCTTTCGATCTTCATGATCCTGATCGTCGC
>JAPLCH010000071.1:4115-10008 GCA_026392325.1 Solirubrobacterales bacterium
CCGCCTATCTGGCCTCGGATGAGGGCTATGTGCGGTTCTTCGCCTACCTCAACTTCTTCGTGTTCTCAATGCTCACGTTGGTGCTTGCCGGCAACCTGATCCTGCTGATCGTTGGCTGGGGCCTTGTGGGCGCTGCGTCATACCTGCTGATCTCCTTCTGGTACCGCCGCAACACGGCAACGAAGGCTGGCATCAAGGCTTTTGTGATCAATGTTGTTGGCGACGTGGGCCTTGTCCTGGGTTCGATTCTGATCCTCCAGCAGGTTGGATCGGTTGATCTCCTGACGATCTTCCACAAGGCGCCAGAGGTCTTCCACAGCAATGACACGACACTCGTAATTGGGTGCCTGCTGCTGATGGTCGGCGCGTTTGCCAAGTCAGCTCAGATCCCATTCCACACATGGCTCCCTGATGCCATGGAGGGCCCGACACCAGTCAGTGCACTGATCCACGCCGCGACAATGGTCACGGCTGGCGTCTACCTGATTGCCCGCATGCATCCTCTCTTCCAGCTTGCCCCAACCGCGCAGAACGTCGGCGCAATCGTCGGAGCAGTAACCCTCATCGTCGCAGCGACCATCGGCTTGGTCGTAACCGACCTGAAGCGAGTGATCGCCTATTCGACGATGAGTCAGATCGGGTACATGATCATGGCCGTGTCAGCCGGCGTTTACGGGGCTGGCCTCTTCCACCTGATGACCCACGCGTTCTTCAAGGCACTGCTGTTCATGGCCGCAGGTTCTGTGATCGGAGCAATGGCGGGCGAGCAGTCGCTCAACAAGATGGGTGGCTTCCGCAAGGTCATGCCGATCACTTACGGCTGCTTCATCGTTGGTGGCCTTGCCCTCTCAGGCATTCCACCGTTCTCCGGGTTCTTCTCCAAGGACGACATCCTTTACGGAATGGCAAGCCTTGGCGGCTGGCACTGGATTCTCTATGTCGCCGGTTATGTGGGCGCGCTGATGACCGCCGTCTACACATTCCGAATGATCTTCCGCGCCTTCCACGGCGAACAGTGCGAAGAGGCTGAGTCCCTGGCCAATGGGCGGCTGTTCCACGCTGCCGAGCACCGTAACCCGGGTGATGGGACGCTCGAGGACACGGGCGTCGGCTACCCAGGTGCCAAGCACCACATTGCCGAGTCGTCACCAGCAATGGCAATCGCCATGGGCACCCTTGCAGTCCTTGCGACGGTGGCCGGGGTCATTCAGCTTCCGCACATCACCGACACGCTCGACAAGTTCCTTGAGCCAACCTTCTCCGACTCACCAACCTTCATGAAGGCGATTGACTACAAGCTGCTCGTGATCGGAATGATCATCGGAGCGATCGTTGGTCTGGCCGGCATCGCACTCGCTTGGTACATCTGGATCAAGAAGCCGGGTACCTCAGCGAAGATCCAAGCTCGCTTCTCGGGCCTCCACCGCCTCTTCTCAAACAAGTGGTACTTCGACGAGATCATCAACGCAATCATCGTCCGTCCGTTTGCTGCTGCTGGACGGTTCTTCCAAGGCACTGTTGAACGCGTCGCAATTGACGGTGGGATCACAGCCGGTTCAGTCTCCATCGCCCGAGTCTCATCCGCCGCGGTCAGGTCATGGCAGAGCGGCATGCTCCGCGCGTACGCTGCCGCAGTCGTCGTGGGCACCTCACTCCTGGTCCTCTACTTCCTCCTGAACAGCTGACATGGAACTCACACTCCTCCTACTTATCCCCGTCGCCTCAGCAATCCTTGGGGGCCTCCTCGGCAAGAATGCCGTGCGCTCGGTTGCAATCCTTGGCGCTCTTGGAACGCTCGGGCTTGCGATTGGAATCGCGCTCAACTGGGATTCGTCTTTGGGCGGTTCGCAGTTCAGCATTGACAACGTCTGGGTAAGTCAGTTGGGCATCCACTGGGCGTTCGCCGTGGACGGACTCAACCTTGCCCTGATCGTGCTGACCGCTTTTGTCTATGCGAGCGTCACCGTCGCCTGCGCCCTTCGTGATCTTGAAAGCCCGCGGCTGTTCTTCTTCCAACTTGGCCTTGCTGCCTCGTCCGTGATCGGAGCCTTCCTCGCTCAGGACCTGATCCTCTTCGTGTTCTTCTTCGACCTGATGCTCGTGCCGTTCTACTTCCTTGTCGGCCAGTGGGGCACGGGTGATCGCGTTGCAGCGACCACGAAGATGGTCATCTACACCCTTGCCGGCTCACTGCTGATGCTCGCCGCAGCTGTCGCCACAGGCGTCATGGCAGCGTCACAGCACGGGCGTCACATTGACTTCCTGATCAGCAACCTTCAACACCTGCCGCTTTCCAAGGGAACTCAGGATTGGATCTTCCTCTGCTTTGCAGCAGCGTTCCTTGTGAAGATGCCCGCGGTTCCATTCCACGGCTGGCTCAAAGACGCTTACAAGGCGATGCCGCTGCCCGTCCTTGCTCTTTTCTCCGGAGTCCTGTCCAAGGTTGCCGCCTACGGATTCCTCAAGACAGCGCTGCCGCTGTTCCCTGACGCAGCAGCGAACTTCCAGACGCTGATGCTCGTTCTCGGTGTCATCTCAATCCTCTACGGATCCGCGCTCGCATTCACTACCAGCGACGCAAGGCTTGTCGTTGGTTACTCGTCGATCGCGCAGCTTGGTTTCATCGTGATCGGGATCTTCAGCCTCACTGCCGATGGTGCTGAAGGAGCAATCCTGCAGATGGTCAACCACGGCGTTGTGACCGTTGCTCTGGTCATGGTCGTTGGCATGCTCGCCTCCCGCGCCAAGGGGTCGGAGGATCTGGGATCAATGGGCGGCATGGCAATGGGAGCTCCAGTGCTGGCGGTCGTATTCCTGATCGCAGCATTCGCGAACCTGGCAATGCCAGCGTCGGCCAACTTTGTCGGTGAATTCCTGATCCTCAAGGGCGTATTCAGTTCGACCGCAGCCATCGCTGTAATCGCGACCATCGGAGTTGCCATGGCCGCCGTCTACATGCTCCGCGCCTACATCAAGGCAATGCATGGTCCAGATGCCAATGGCGTTGAACAACGTGAGATCAGCTTCCGTGAAGCCCTTCCTGTGATCCCAGCGATCCTCGTGATCATCGGCCTTGCCCTCTACCCGCAGGTCGTGCTTAAGACCACTGATGGCCCTGCTGAAGCCCAGATCATTCCTGCGGCCACAGCGGCACATATCCCGGTTGATGCCACCCCAGCCAAAATGACAAAGGCGGGAGCCAAGTGATGCTCGCCGCGATCAAGGCACCATTCATTGACTGGAGCGAACTGCTTCCGTTCACGGTTCTCACAGTCGGAGGCGTTGTTGTTCTGCTGACCGGCCTTGTGGGAACTCAGCGATTCCGCCGCGCAGCCGTTCCATTGCTGAGCCTGCTGACACTTGCCGGCGCCGCCGTCACGCTGCTTGGGAACTGGAACAAGCCTGCTGTGATCGTTTCCGGCGCCCTCAAGATTGACGACCTGACCGTTGGCCTTGGGCTGATCTGCCTTGTCGGAGCTTTCTTCGCGGTGATTCTCGCTCTCCGCGTTGACAACGAGGAGGGGCTGGGTCGTGGCGAGTTCCACACCCTCCTGATCTTCTCCGTAATGGGCATGCTCGTGCTGATCGCAGCCAACGACCTTGTGACCCTCTTCATTGGCATTGAGCTTCTGTCAATTCCGCTCTACGTCCTCTGCGCCGGTGAGATCCGTCGCGGCCGTTCACTTGAGTCAGGCTTGAAGTACCTGATCCTCGGCTCTGTTGGTTCAGCCACCCTCCTCTACGGCCTTGCCCTCCTTTACGGCGCGACCGGAGCCACTTCGCTCACAAAGATCGGCACCGTGCTGACATCTTCAGGGGCTCCACTTCACGACAGCCTGTTTGTCGCAGGCATGGCATTGATCATTGCTGGCTTCGCCTTCAAGGCTTCAGCCGCACCATTCCACCAGTGGACACCAGATGTCTACGAGGGCGCCCCAGCGAGCATTACGACCTTCATGGCCACTGCAACAAAAGCAGCCGCGCTTGGCGTGTTGCTCCGCGTCCTTGCCGGCCCACTGCTTCCAGCAATCAACGACTGGGGTCCGATCGTGGCGACCATCTCCGTGCTCTCAATTCTCGTCGGAAACTTCGGTGCTCTCGGGCAGGATTCACTCAAGCGCATGCTCGCCTGGTCTTCCGTTGCCCAAGTTGGCTACCTGCTGGCAGCAGTCGTAGTTGCCGACCAGTTGGGAATCCAAGCGCTCGTCTTCTACCTCGTCGTCTACACCTTCATGACGCTCGCAGCCTTCGCCGTTGTGATTGACAACTCTCGTGAGTGGGAAGAGGGCGAACGGATGAGCGGAATCTCTGGCCTTGGTCGCCGGCGTCCATGGCTTGCCGGGGCAATGACCGTCTCAATGGTCGCGCTGGCCGGGCTCCCGCCAACAGACGGCTTCACGGGCAAGTTGAACATCATCGCCGCGCTGGTTGATGGCGACTGGACTTGGCTTGGATTCGTCGTCGTGTTCGGCTCGCTCGTCTCTCTCGCTTACTACCTGAGGGTTGTCGCCGCCATGTGGATGAAGGAGCCGTCAGCAGACGCTCCTACAACACGCAGCCGCACTCCGGAGATAACTGCTGTTGCTCTTATCGCCGCTTTGCTGACGCTCGGGCTTGGCTTCGCGCCATCCTGGCCGCTGGACAAGGCCACTGAGATCGGGCAGAAGTCCGTCTCCTCCCCGCGCTGAGCGGGAAACGCTCACGCCACCGTCAGCCAGCGCGGGTAGCATCGCCCATCCGTGCAGAGGCCTGTAGAGACATTCACACCTGAGGAACAGGCGCTGCTTGCGCCGCATTTCACCAATGTGGACCAGCCAGTCTTTGGCCTTGTCAACCTGCCAGAGACCGTCAAGGGCGCTCTCTTTGCCCGTTACAGCCGTTACCCGGGAACTCTGCGCCGCATGTACTTGGACGAGTTCGCTGAGTCCCTTCCTGGCAATGCGTCCCGGTTTGAGGGTGATGAGGGAAAGCGCGCAGCTGAACTGTACGACCGGATTTTCCTCGGCTACGGCGATGACTCCGTCGCGCAGCTGGGCGGGATGCACATCGCCTGCGAGTGGACTTCAAATGTCCTCACGAAGATTCTTCAACGGCCGAGGATTGCTGCGTATCTGGAGCAGTCCACGCGTTACCTCTCATGGGATGCCCCGCTTCCGGACGGAGGCTTTCGTTACCACCGTGAGGAAGGGCTCGGCCAGGAGTACGCCGCTGCGATGGATCGCATTTTCACGATCTACGCCGAAGCACTGCCAGCAGTCACAGAGTGGGCTGTCAAGCAGTACCCGCGTGGTGCCGACGAGGCTGAGGCGGCACACCTTCGCGCGTGTCGCGCAAAAGCACTTGACCTGCTGCGCGGCCTCCTGCCCGCCGCGTCGCTCTCCCACATGGGCATGTACGCAACGGGACAAACCTACGAGCAGCTGATCCTTCACCTGCTTGCGCACCCGCTGCCAGAGGCTCAAAGCTACGGACGGATGATCCTTTCCACAGTTCAGGAGGTCATGCCGAGCTTCGTAACCCGTGTCGAGCGCCCAGAGCGCGGCGGCGAGTGGATCGAGTTCCTTGCCCAACGAGAGAGCGCAGGGCGCAGCTGGAGCAACCGTCTGGAGATGGGCACCGAAGCTGTCGAGAAGCCAGCCGCATCAGTCGAGCTGCTCTCCGTTGAAGGCTCGGAGGAGGACTTGCTGGTTGCCCTGCTGTTCGAGACTTCAGGCAAGGGCGAAAACGACATTCGAGCCGCTGTGAGGCGCTTGAGCAGCGAAGAACAGGCTGAGCTGCTCTCAGACCTTGCAGGAGACCGCCGTAACCGCCGTCACAGGCCCGGCAGAGGCTTGGAGGCTGTTCGGTACCGATTTGAGATCGTGGCCGACTACGGGGCCTTCCGTGACCTCCA
>JAPLCH010000144.1 GCA_026392325.1 Solirubrobacterales bacterium
CGATCAAGCGCTGTACAAGTTCCTCTGGCGCGCTGGCTCCGGAGGTGATGCCCACAGTTTTCTTCCCCTCAAGCCACTCTTCGCGCACTTCGCCCTCATTGTCAATCAGGTAGGAGTCCGTCCCCAAGTCCCGTGTCACGTCAACCAGTCGGTTGGAGTTGGACGAGTTGCGTGAGCCAATGACGAGCACGAGGTCGCAAAGGGTTGCGAGTTTCTTGACGGCAAGCTGACGGTTGGTCGTGGCGTAACAAATGTCATCAAGCTTTGGCGTGGTTATCTGCGGAAACCGTTCTTTGAGGCGGGCGATGATCGCATCGGTCTCATCAACGGAGAGAGTTGTCTGGGTTACCAGAGCGAGTCGGTCGTCCTGGCTGTAGGTCAGCTCGTCAACATCTGCCTCTGTCTCTACAAGCACGATCGAGTCTGGAGCCTCTCCCATGGTTCCCTCAACTTCCTCGTGACCTGCGTGACCGACGAGAATTACGGTGTAGCCGTCCTCGGCAAACCGTTTGGCCTCATGGTGGACTTTGGTCACCAGCGGGCATGTCGCGTCAATTGTCTGCAAACCACGGGCAGCTGCGTCCGAGTGAACGGCCGGGGAGACTCCGTGGGCAGAGAAGACGGTCACTGCGCCTTCGGGAATCTCATCGGATAGCTCGTCAACAAAGATCGCTCCTTTGGAGCGAAGTTGTTCCACAACATGCTTGTTGTGGACTATTTCCTTACGGACATAAACTGGCGCGCCATGCTCGGCGAGTGCACGCTCGACTGTCACGACCGCGCGGTCAACGCCAGCGCAGTAACCGCGTGGCGCAGCGAGAAGGAGTGTTTCGGGAGCGTTTGCCATCTGAAGGATGAGTCTAAGGGGATACGGCCCCGGCTACCGAGGAGTTGTCTTGGCGGGCAGAGTTGTCCGTCCATCCCCGTCAGGAATCGGCAGAGAATCGGTTACGACCAGAACGATGAAGACAGTCGCAATCAGCAGCTGAACAATCAGTACAACCAGAAGCATCGGGACGCGTCTGCGACCCTCGGCCTCGGGCGTCAGTCGTTCGCCGTCGCCTGATCCAGCAGCCATGCAAACTTCTCGCGGGCCGCCTCACGACGCGTCGGGATGTGCTCGGTTGGCACACCGTCAGACGGCGCCTCATAGGTCCGAAGGATCTGGCGGGCCACTGATGCGCGATGAACCTCGTCAGGGCCGTCATAGAACCTGGCAGCACGCGCGTAGCGGTACATCTGTTCAAGTGGAAGATCTGTTGAGTATCCGAGCGAGCCATGGATCTGAAGTGCACGGTCGATCACATCGTGAAGGACTGTTGCGCCAAAGAACTTGATCAGTGAAATGTCGCGCCGGGCTGCCATGACACCTTCTGTGTCCATCTTCCAAGCAGCGTGAAGTGTCATCAGCCGCGCTGCCTGAATCTGGGCTGCACTGTCGGCGATCCAGTTCTGAACGGTCTCCTTCTCGGAAAGCAGAGAACCGTGCGAGTAGCGCACGAGCGAGCGCTCGCAGAGCATGTCGAATGCACGTTGCGCAACGCCAAGCCAGCGCATGCAGTGATGGATCCGACCTGGGTAGAGCCGCTGCTGGCTGATCAGGAACCCAGCACCTTCTGCGCCAAGCAAGGCTTCAGGTCCCAGACGCACATCGTTGTAGACGATCTCAGAGTGCCCTGCGAGGAATCCAAACCGTTCCTCCGGGTGCTCCATGGTCGGAACGTCGCGAATGATGTCAAGCCCTGGCGTGTCGGTCGGGACAATGAACACTGAGGCGCGCGGGTGTGGCCGAGCGTCCGGATCAGAAACTGCCATCACGATCAGGAAGTCCGCCATCGAACCGTTTGTCGTGAACCACTTGCGGCCGTTGAGAACCCAACCGTCGCCGTCCTTGACAGCACGGGTCTTGAGCAGAGTCGGATCGGAACCGGCACTGTCCGGCTCTGTCATTGAGAAGGCTGAGTGAATGTCTCCGTTGAGCAGCGGGTACAGGTAACGGTCCTTCTGTTCCTGGGTTCCTGCCATGGCGATGATCTCTGAGTTGCCAGAGTCGGGAGCTTGATTGCCGAAAGCGAAGGGTGCCAATGGTGAGGTGCCGAGGATCTCGTGCATCAATCCCAGCTTGAGCTGGCCGAACCCTTGACCGCCAAGTTCAGGGTCAAGGTGTGCTGCCCAAAGACCGCGCTCCCTGACCTGTGCCTGCAGGGGAAGGAAGAGTTCCTTGACCTGCGCAAGGCTCAGATCAAGCGTCTCCATGGGCCAGATCTCTTCGCGCACGAAGGTGGCCATCCAGTCAAGCTGCTCCTGAAATTCCGGATCCGTTGAGAAGTCCCAAGCCATTCTTCGCGGAACACTAGCCCTGTTGAGCGCGGAGCGCTGCCCGACTTCTGCGGGAACCATGAATCGCAGGTAGGCTGTGGCCTCCGTCACCAACAAGTTCGGGTGAGCAAATGGCACAACAACATCTGGACAGACTTACTGCAGTTGACGCATCCTTCCTCGCGCAAGAGGGATCGAACTCCCACATGCATATTGGCGCGGTCATTCTCGTCGAGGGCAAGGCCCCTCCGTTTGAGGAGTTCATTGAGCACATCCAGAGCCGACTTCAGCTGGTGCCGCGTTACCGACAGAAGCTCGCTTTCCCCCCTGGGGACAGCGGACGGCCGCTTTGGGTTGATGATCCGAACTTCAACATCTCGTACCACGTGCGCCATACGGCCCTTCCCCACCCGGGAAGCGAGGAGCAACTCCTTCAGCTCGCTGCGCGCATTGCCTCACAGCAGCTTGATCGCAGCAAGCCACTCTGGGAAATGTGGATCATTGAAGGGCTTGAGGACAACCGCTTCGCCCTGATCAACAAGACTCACCACGCTCTTGTGGATGGCGTTTCGGGAGTTGACTTGGCGACCGTTCTTTTTGATCTGGAGCAGTACCCGGATTTCAGCGGCTTCGCTGTCGAACCGTGGAGTCCGCGCCCGGAGCCTTCTGCAGCTGAGCTTGTCGCAGCTGGCCTTCGCGACGCCGCCAGGGGTGTGTTCAGCATCGCAAGCCGCGCCCTGCGCATCGCCCAGCGTCCTGACAAGGCGATCGAAACTGCACGCGAGGCCGTTGAAGGCGTTGGGGAGCTTGCTTGGGCCGGCCTCAATCCCGCTCCCCCAAGTCCGCTGAATGTCGAGATTGGTCCCCACCGTCGCCTGGCTGTCGCCCGGGAGCAACTGGAGGATTTCAAGACCGTCAAGAACGCATTTGGCGGAACCGTCAATGATGTTGTACTGACCTGCGTTTCCGGTGCCCTGCGCAATTGGCTTCACGCCCGCGGAGTCCGCACCGAAGGGCTGGAGCTCAGAGCCCTCGTCCCCGTCTCCATTAGGACTGAGGGCGAACACGGTGCGCTTGGAAACAGAATCACCGTGATGCGTGGACCTCTCCCCGTCTACATCAAGGATCCAGTCGCCCGCCTGCGCTTTGTCAAGCAGGCAATGGACGGGCTCAAGGAGAGCAAGCAGGCGGTCGGAGCTGAGGTGCTGGCAGGTGTCCAACAGATGGCGCCTCCAACGAACGTGCTCGGACAGAAGCTCGTTGGTCTATATCCCATCGCGTTCCTTCCGAAGGACCATTCGCTAGCCGTGGCGATCATGTCCTACGACGGCGAGGTCAACTTTGGACTCCTCGCTGATTACGACGCAGTCCCAGATGTTGAGGAGCTCACTCAGGGAATCTCTGATTCTCTCGCTGAGCTTGTCCGTCTCGCTCACAAGCGTGGGAAGCAGCCTGTCCGTGAAGCAACGACGGTGAAGACGAAGAAGATCGTCAAGGCAACCAAGAAATCTGCCAAGAAGGCAAAGACTCAGGCCAAAGAGAAGCGTGAGCCAGTTGCGACGCCCGAAGCGCCAGCCAAGAAGTCTGCGGCCAAGCAGAAGAAGTCAAAGAAGAAGGCCGCGGTCGCCAAGACCGTCGCAAAGCCAAAGGCCACAGCAAAGAAGGCCACTGCGGTCAAGGCCCCCGCGCGAGTCGCAGCCCCCAAGGCAGCTGTCGCTCGACCAGCGGTTTCGAAGAACTCAACTCCAGTGAGCCCGATTGCAGCGGACGGAAGTCACGCACCAAGTTTGGGCCTGCCTCCCGCCGGTTCGACAAGAAGCACCACCGGCCCAGCAGCCGAGATGCGCGCGGCCCGCAGGGCCGCCCGCCGCACAAAAGCCTGACCCCTCTCTAACAGCAAGCCGCAGAGTCGAATTCGGCTAGCCACTGGACGCCCCACACGGGTCGTCGGGTCTTCGCCTCCGACAAACGTGGCAGTTAAGAGGTGCAGTCGGAGCCGATGCCCGCACTCCCAAAGAAGCGACAAGGTCAAGCTCGGCCCACAGATGACTACAAAGGGGTCGTCGGGTCTTCGCCTCCGACAAACGTGGCAGTTAAGAGGTGCAGTCGGAGGCGATGCCCGACGGCCCCACTACGAAACCGTCAGTAACCGAGCGCGAACTTTGCGTCTTCGCTCATCATTTCTGGAGTCCAAGGCGGCGCGAACACCATTGTCGGTGTCACCTCTTCAACCCCTTCGAGCTCCCCAACGAATTCTTTCATCTGCTCTGACACTTGCGGCCCAATTGGGCAGGCTGGAGTAGTCAGGGTGAATGTCACACCGATATTTCCGCCGTCAACCGCAATTTCGTAGACCAGACCAAGTTCGACAAAGTCGAGACCGAGTTCCGGATCAATCACGTTTGTGAGCGCTTCCCATACTTGTTCATCAGTTGGCATAAGGCGAGATTAGCGGGAGACGGCCGCGACGGCCGGAATGGCGGCTTGACCTCCTAATGTGTTGGGAGCAGATGGTCGTCATTGCCCTCATAGTCATCCCGCTTGCGGAGCTCTTCGTGATCATTCAGGTTGGGGGTCTGATCGGTGCCATTCCGACGATTCTTCTGCTGTTGACATTTTCGATTGCGGGGGCATGGCTCGTCAAGCGGGAGGGGAGCGCCGCATGGGAGCGCTTCAGCAAGGCAATTCAGGCCGGGCGCGTTCCCGCGAAGGAAACAGCCGACGGGGCCATATTGCTTGTCGCCGGAGCGCTTCTGATTACACCCGGCTTCCTGACGGATACGTTTGGGATTCTTCTGCTCCTCCCCCCTGTTCGGGCGTTCGTCAGGACATTCGCGACCGCCCGATTCATTCGCGGGAGCTGGGTTGGAATGACAGTTGGCGGAGCAGCATCCGCTGGGAACGCATGGCAGTCACGCCGTGGCAGAACGCCTGATGGGGATTCACAGCAACCTGCTCCACGCCAGACCTACTGAGAGGGCCAGCTGGAGCCGGGGAATCACGCGGGAAAGGATCCTTGTTGATGCCAAGACGCATTCCATGGTCTGAGTCTGACCTGCCCTACTTCGACGTTGACACTCTTGCCGACCTCTTCGTTCAGGCCAGGCGCAAAGGTGATGTTCAGGGAGCCGCAGCCATCATGCGCACGCTCGCAGGGAAGATGTTCTCGGCCCTGATGTCAAATGCTCGGAACAAGATGCAACAGGGAGAATCCGACCCGGAGTCGATTGCAAGCGAAACCATCCTTCGCGCGGTCCAAGGTGCTCTTACATCCGCAAAGACTTTCCGCGGGACTACACGCAACGAAGTTTTCGCTTACGTCTACCAAATCCAGCGCAATGTCATCAACGATTACCGCGACAAGGAAAGCCGACGGAGAGGCATCGCCTTCACCGTTTCACTTGACAACAAGGTTGACGACGATGGAGCGGCAAGCAGTTGGGACCATCCCGATGACGAGGATGGCTACATCGAGACGGTTGCCGAGGACTTCATTGACCATGTGATGGCGACGTTCAATCCGACTCATCGTCAGATCATCCACCTGCGCTACATCGCCGGTTATCCATCCAAGGACACGGCGCGCCTGACGAATACGACTGCGAACAATGTTGACCAGGTCATGCGGAGATTCAAAAAGGCTCTTGCTGCAGCATGGGCTGATTCCGAGGATCCCGGCGGAACCGACGGCGATACTGGGCATAATGGTGATGAGGACTCATGAGCAACGTTGACGAACGATTCGAGCAGTACACGGCTGCCGCCAGGGCGGGCGCTCAGGTTGACCCAACATCTCTTGTTGAAGGCCTGACTCAGGACGAGCAAAGGGAGCTGACTCTTCGGCTGACCAAGTTCGACAACCTCAGCTCCGAGGCTCAAAGTCTCGCCAACACCAACAACCCAATCCTTGATCGTGTGGCGCGTTCAGCCTCCGGACTCTCCGGCATCTGGCCAGCGCTCCTCCCACGTCTGCGTGAGGAAGCATCACTCGACCGTGAGCAGCTTGCGCAGCGGCTTGCCAATGAGCTTGGACATCCGGAGTCTGTTGAGAAGTTTGAGACCTACTACCACCAGCTGGAGTGGGGCAGCCTTCCGGCCACCAATGTTGACCCGAGTGTTGTGAAGGCACTTGCTGACATTCTCGACACGGACGCTGATGAACTGTATGAGTCGGGCACCGCGGGCGTAAACGATTGGACCAAGCGGATCAAGCGGAGTCAAGGTGGGCCGCTGCCAAAACGTGCTTTTGCGCGACTCGTTGGTGAGTCAAAGCCAATGACTGTCAACGACAGCGAATTCGATCCGCCCAAGGCCGCCGACTGGGACGACACAGACCGCCTTTTCCTGGGGGGATGACAGCGGCCCGAAGCTTTGCCGACCCAGATGGAGGGCCGGCGATAACACTTGACCATCACGGCGCAGATGTTGCTGCCATGGAGCTCGCTGCGATCTCCGTCCTTCAATCGGTCCCCGCAGAGGTTTGGGATGGAACTCCTCCAGTTCCGATCAACTGGATTGTCAAGGAGCTCTATGGTCTCCATGTGATGAACCATGGGGACATCGCTTCAGTTGTCGGCGTAAAGCTGGATGAAGGCAAAACAATGTCCGGGCTGCTGCTCCCAGATCGGGGAGTGATCCTTGTGGACGAGGGCGAGTTGGCGAAGTGGCCGAACAGGAAGCGGTTCACCATGGCCCATGAACTGGCCCATTGGATTCTCCACCGTGACGCCCCTCCGAGCAAGGAAACCCCGAGGGCGACCATCATCAGTTCCGACGGGGTGCGAAATGATGACCCCCTGCCCCTTGCCGAAGCAGAGGCAAACGCTTTTGCAGCTGCCCTGCTCCTCCCCGCGGCCTTGTTCAGGCCAGCTTTTGCAGCCTGTGACGGTGACTTTCCAACGCTGATTGACGAGTTTGCAAGTACGAACGCTGCCCTTGAACGCAGGTCAAAGACGCTCGGCGTTGGGGCGGCAAACTCAGCCTGAGGGTGTAACTGCCCGAAGGGTCAGTTGTCGGAACCGAGGCGGTCCCAGCAGTACAGCCCGACACATTCCTCGGCAAGCTCGCGACAACGGGCATCGGAAAGCCACGGAAGGACGGTTTCAAACCACTGTTCTTCGCCAACACCCTGGTCGAACGCATCTTCGCCGCGCATTTCCGCAGCTAGACGGAGTGCCTCTCGGCGGTTCTCGCCAAGGCTGTGGAATACGCCGGTCAGGAACTCACGGTTGGCTACTGGCTGGCCGACCTCGAGCGAGGCGTGCCAAGCGGCAAGCATGGAAAGGTCGTCCTCGTCCAGGTCATTGACTGCCTTTGCATAGTGCGTCGAAAGTTCGCCTTCGGGGATCTCGTCAACCCAAGCTCGAACGATCTCACCAAGCAGTTGGCGCCGTGCTTCTTTACCGACTGAATCGGCGATAACCCTGATTGCGTTCTGGGGTTCAATGAAGCAGAGTGACACGGAGATTCTCCAGTGGACTCGAATGGGCGGCGGACGGGTTTCACCTTACGGCCACCCCCTGACGACAAGACCCCATTTTGGTGTCCTGCCCGGAGATGACCCTGCTGTTTGCGGTTTCTTCATCCAACCGCCGTGACACTTATTGGCCGGGAAGTGAAGGCACCAAACGGATAGGCGCCTTCAGAGGGAACCACGCAGCGGATCGAATACTTGACCCTGCCCACAGCTGCCCTGAACCGGTAGGGGAGCTCCCAGTGACCGTCGGCCCCTGCTCGGGCTACGCCGAAGGTCTGCCAGCCCCGCTTCGGGATAGCGGCTTGGATGATCACAAGCTTGCCTCCTGAGGGAATCCACCCTCCTTCCAAAACACCAGAGAAGAGGGCCTTCGCACCCACCCTCACCGTGTTAGGTGACATGCGCAGAGTTGTCGTTGCCGCCACGCGGATTTGCATCTGGGCGGCCGTGGCCAGATCCCTCCGGTTGCCCGCATAAGAAACTCGAATGCGTCTGCCAGGGCCGGCGGCAATCGAAAACCGGAACCGCCCCGCATGGTCGGTTGTCGCAGTTGAAACCGCCGCCCAAACAGAGCCCGCCGCACTCGTTACTGCGTCAAGGGAGAGAAGGCCGGCGGCGACAGGCAGCCCGTCGCGGTCCAGCAGGCGGCCTGAGACAGCGGAACCCTGCCCATGCGCGAGGGTGAACAGGGAAGACGGGGAAGCACTTGCGCCGACCCCTTCCCCCATGTGAGCCTCAATCGTCGATGGTCCTCTCAATGGGAGGGTCACGAGCGCAGGATCGTGGACAACCGTCCGATCACTGGTTGTCACATTCCCCGCGGCGTCAGTCGCAGTCGCCTCAAACTCCCAGACCCCAGGAGCGAGGCCCTTGTCATCAATCAGCCCGACCGCCCGGGTTCCCTTGAGCTCCATCGCCAACGGAATCCATTCGCCACCGGCTATGGGACGCATCCTGACTTTGACTGATGTCAAACCGGAAGTCACATCACTTGCCTCCACCCGCACGACCCTCGGATCCGCCACATCTTGGGGCAGGAACACAACGTGCTCTGGCGGAGTGCTGTCTAGCCTGATACTTCCCTCAAAGCGCCCGGATCGGTTGCCGGCAGCGTCTGTGAAGGACGCCGCGACGTTGTGCACGCCGTCGGTGTCAATGACCACCTGAGCGGAGTCCCCGGCCTCAGCGTCAACCAGTCCCCCATCAACCCAAAGGCGGGCTTCGGCATTGCTGTCTTCTGACGCCCCCATCCCCGAAAGCGCTGACTGGTCCCTGCCCACGACCGAGACAGTCATTGGAAGCCGTTGCCAACCGTCCTGAATACCGCCTAGCGCCGCAGTTGGGGGTGTGTCGTCAACGCGAACCTTGACCAAAGTGGAGGTCTTGGAAGTGATGCCCGCTCCGCTCACCGTGCGGAACCGAACATCTGAAATGCCTTCCGGAAAGTCAGCCAGTGAGATCCCCTCTTCACCTACGGCCAGATTGATGTCAAGATCGGGGTCGGTCCCGAGGGCCCACGACCAACCCGCGGTCCCTGACGGAAAGAGCACGTTGGAGCTGACGTCTGGCTTGAGCCGCGTGAGTCGAGCGCGCTCCCTGGTCATCCAACCAGAAGGCCCCGAGACCGCAGGCGCCGGGGGAGCTGCGTTGTCAAATCGGAGCTTCGCCGCAGGAGAGCCGGAGCCGGTATCCACGTTTCCAGATGCGTCAGTCATGAAGATGCGGGCCTCCCATTCCCCCCTTGCCGGAACTCGGACGATCGCCGTGGAAAAACCAGCCTCGTCGGCTGTTACGGACTGGTCCGCAAGACAGTCTCGGGGCTCTGCTGTGGCGCGGCAGACCTCAAGCCGTGAGGAAACAACTGGTGAAGCACCATCAGGCTGGTCAGTGGACCAGCGGAGCTGGAATCCGGGCGAAACGCGCCATCCGTCCCCGCCCTCGACCGCTGGAGCAGCGGCTGATGTGGGGATGGAGCCGTCGATCCCAATCGTTCTCGAGACGCGTGTCCGGTTGCCAGCCGCATCCAAAGCTTCAACTGAGTACTCCGACCTCCCGGCAGGGGCTTGCCCGTCACTTCCAATAGGGACGTCAAGCGAGCGGTCAGCGCAGGGCCGCGGCCTCGTGAAATCACATGACTGAGCGGCAGTGCTGACGACAGATCCGTCGCGCAGGAGTCGAATCTGGGAAACCCCGCTTGCGTCGCTCGCATCAACGTGGATGACAGCGCCAGGCTTGACCCATGGCTCTGACCATGGATCTCCGCTGACTTTCAATGTGGGTCCAACAGGATCGTTCACCTGCACCCTCGCGTACCAGGTGGAAATCATCGCGTTCGGTCTGGTTCGGCCATCTCCCCCGTGACAGCTGTTGCTGGCGCAGTCAACCGCGATCCGAAGCCACGAAGCGTTCGCGACATCACGATGCAAGGGCAGGCTTCCCGTGACCCAGTTCCGCACGCACGCACCAGAACTGGGACCGCAGCCAAGAATCTGGCCCCTTGACGACTGAAGATGGGCAGCCCAGCCCGCTCCATAGGTGGCGTACTCCCCCGCCCAATCAATCCCGGTAACGGAAGTGCCAGCAGGAGCGTCAAACCGCCATGCGGAGGCACTGTGCGGTCAGCAGTTGTGCTCCGCACCATCAGACCGTCAGCCGACCCAAACGCTGGGCAGCGCTGCCGCCCCACAAACCTGTCCCGATCCCCAAAGTCCGCAGTCCACGCGTGGTTGGCTCCGCCCGTTGCATCGCATGAGACAACTTCGTATGTTCGTGCGCTTGCTGTGGAGGCCGAGGTCGCGAAGACGGCGGCGATGGTCGCGAGCATCGTTCCTGTGGATCTGAGGTGCATTGCTTTTCCTTTCACGGTCATGGACCGAACTCCGGCTGGGTTTGCCGAACTGAGCTTGTTTTCGTTTGTTGCTGCCTGGTTGCAGATGTGGCCGTGGAAGAAGTTGGTGAAGGCGTCCGGGCTGCCGTTTCCGTTGCCCCCATCGGGTCAAATTCGAGCGCGGCTGGAGCCGGAGCAGGTTGGGCCTCTGGCTGTTTGGCAGGCGGCTGATCAGAAGGCGTCACTGGGCTCGCTGTTTCCGTTGTCTGCTGCGGATCAGAGGTGACCAGCGGCTTCGGCGCTGAATGGGTTGTGGATGCAGCGGCAGCAGGGGCCCGCTGGTCTGCAGTGGCTCGCACCTCACCGACCGCCGCTCCTCCAGAGGCAAGTGCTGCTGCTGACAAGGCAACAGCGGTCAGCTTCGTCGCTGATGCTGCCTCAATCGCCGTCTGTGCACGGGTTCCCGCGTACACAGTCCGCTCTGTCATCCACGCCGAGGAGGCGTGGAGCGCTCTGACGACGCGATCGTGCAGCACAAGGATGGCCGGGATGCCGAGCGCGAACCTCGGGCTAGCTGGTCTCCCGCCAGCGACCTCCCGTCGACAGGCGATACAGCGAGCTAGGTGCAGCCGCATTGCCTTGCTGGGGTGTGGAGCGTTGCCCTTGTCAGCTTGCGCTGCAAAGTAACTGAGGACTGCAGAGCACTCGCTGCCCCGATCAATTGAGGCAACCCGCTTCCGGAAGGCCTTGGACCCCTCTGTGATCAGGCGATTGACCTTGGTGTAAGTCCAGCCGTTGGCAGCTGCAATCTCCTGATAGGAAAGTCCCTCAGCCTGAAGCAGAAGTGCCTCCGCCTCCGTCGGCTTGATGGTGCTCAGTGCCTCACTGGCAACACTGAGTCGATCCAGGGCCTCAACCGTGTCCTCGGACCTTGACCGCCCCGCAATACGGTCCAGATCAGGTTCAGA
>JAPLCH010000149.1 GCA_026392325.1 Solirubrobacterales bacterium
GCAGATCTCGCAATTCTTCGCCACCCAGATTTCTCTGCGATTACTCACTCAACAAAGTGGGTAGAAGACACGCTCGACCTGACCGGAATCGGCGGCAAGGCTGGAGAAGCCACCACCGAGGCTGATGGCGCCGAGCCAAAGGTCAAACGAGAAGTTGATGTCGAGGTCAACGGCAAACGATTTGCAGTGTCGATGTTTGTTCCCGAATCCCAACTCGCACCCGTAGCCTCTTCTGGCGCAGGCGGGTCAGCCAAAGCTCGCCCCAAGCGTGGTGGCGCAGGCGGCAATGCTGGGGCCGCAGCCGGCAGCGGCAAGATCGCAGTTCCCATGCAGGGAACCATCGTGAAAGTTGAAGTCGAAGTAGGCCAGACCGTGGCCAAGGGCGACACCGTGGTGGTTCTTGAGGCTATGAAGATGGAGAACAATGTGGCCTCAGATGTGGACGGAACCGTGACTGAAGTCAAGGTGGAGTCCGGTGCATCCGTAACTGCGGGACAGGTCGTCGTAGTTATCGAGCCGTCTGCTGCGAGCTCAGCGGTCGCTCCGGGGATGAACTAAATTTAGGAAAATAGAATTTCTACTCAGGACGATGTGAAGCGGTCTCGTGGATTACCAGCGAATGTATGCATATAGGTTCAAAGACGTGGATCTAGTCTCTCGAATTTCTGTTTGGCAAGAGATCACCGCCTACCTAGACGAGCGCTACGGCCGGCCCGAACGCGTGCTAGACCCAGCGGCTGGGCTGGGAGAGTTCATCGTCTCGAACCCGGCGCCCGAGCGCTGGACTGTTGACATGGTCGACCACGGTCTGCAGCCAGCACCGGGCCTGACGATCCAGATCTCACCCTTCGCCGAGGCGGATCTGCCGGTGGACCACTTCGACATGATCTTCGTGTCGAATCTGCTCGAGCATCTACCCACCCCTGACGCCATCGCTGACTTCTTGTCGCGCTGTCACGGACTGTTGCGCCCAGGCGGCCGAGTGGTCGTGGTCGGCCCCAACTACCGGTACTGCTACAAGGAGTACTTCAACTGCGCTGACCACATCCTAGCCCTGACGAACCTCGCCATCGCCGAGCACCTGTACGCGGCGGGCTTCGAGGTTGAGGACGAAGTGGCGCAGTTCCTGCCGTACTCGTTCCGCTCGATCCTGCCGGCGTCACCGGCCCTGACCCGGTACTACCTGCGGTTTCCGCCAGCCTGGAGGCTGCTCGGAAAGCAGTTCCTAGTCAGCGGCGTTCGTACAGATTTACTGTGACGGCAGGGGCTGCAGACTCACCTAAAATCAGCGTAGGAATGACCAACGACCGGGCATCTCGACGAAGCCAATGCCGATCGGGCGGCTACCTCGGCGCACCGTCAGGTGGTATTGCCGCGTGCGCCGATCAAACAAATGCTGAATATGCCGATCATTGACGTCGATGCTGAACTCGTAGTTGCCAGGAAGCAACTGAAGTTCTGGAAAGGTAAACCGGAGCAGGCCGTCGCCGAGAATGGTGCCTGTGATAAAATTGCCCAATTTGGTGTTGACACCCATCAATTGCACATCACCCTCGGAATGCAGGCGAAACCCAATAACGGGATTGTCGATCTCAGTATGAGCCCGGTAGTGAACGTTGATGCTGATTTCAGCATCGGTCTCAATAGCGGTGATCCGCTCACCGGACTTATCGGTGAAGTAAACATCAAGAATCTCCATCTCCTCACCCAGACCGGGCTCGCGAGTACTCGGGACGCTCAAACTCTCAGGCATTTGTCCGGAGCCAACAATGTCGGCAGCAGCTGCGCGCGCTTCGCGTTCTCGGACGTTCACCTGTTCCATGTAGGCGCGAGCAACCTCACCAGATTCGCCGACCATCTGCAGAATACCGTGGTCAAGCCATGCGGCCTTGTCACACATGGTCTCAACAGTGTTCATGCCATGGGTGACCACAACGATCGTGACTCCTTGCTTCCGCAAGCCATACAGATGGTCAAAGCATCTACGCTGGAACTCTTCGTCCCCGACGGCAATAACTTCATCGACGATCAGGATCTCGGGATCCACATGGACCGCAACTGAGAATCCAAGACGAACGAACATGCCCGTCGAGTAGATCTTCACCGGGGAATCAATGAACTCCTCAATACCGGCGAACGCTACGATTTCATCGAACGAAGCATCGATCTGTTTCTTCGTCATCCCCAAAATCGTTGCATTCATGTAAACGTTCTCCCTCCCTGTCAGGTCGGGGTGAAAACCCGCCCCAAGTTCTAGGAGTGTCGAGATGCGGCCTGCGACCTTTACATGCCCTTCTGTGGGACGGTAAATGCCAGCAATACATCTTAAGAGCGTCGACTTCCCACAGCCATTATGACCAACGAGC
>JAPLCH010000173.1 GCA_026392325.1 Solirubrobacterales bacterium
CGCCGCGGCAGCTGAGCTTGCCAGGGCAACCGGAGTAAACGGAATGGTTGGAGGACAGTTCATTGACGTCAAGGAGACAGCCGGGGCGGGTCTAGCGGGGCTCGTAGAACTACACGGACTAAAGACAGGGAGGTTGATCCGTGCCAGCGCAGAGTGCGTAAATCTGTTGATGGATGCTCCCTTGGAAACAGCAGCTGCGATCGGGAGATACGCGACAGAGCTTGGGGTTTTGTTCCAGATAGTGGATGACATTCTTGATGTGACGGGATCAGACGAGGCTCTTGGAAAGCCAGCCGGCTCGGATGAAGCGCTGAACAAAAGGACGTTCGTCACCGAGTTGGGTCTTGTTGAGGCCAAGGAGCGAGCCACCGCACATCACTCTGCTGCCCGAGCTGCACTTGGCATGATGGGTGACGAGGCGACGCAACTGCGCGCCATTGCCGATTATGTGTGGAAGCGAACTTCATGACTGATTCCAAGAGACTCCTCGACTCGGTTAACGGACCACGTGATCTTCACGGTCTTGATGATGTCCAGCTTCAGCAAGTTGCCCAGGAAGTTCGAGAGCACATCATTGACACGGTCGGCGAGATCGGGGGTCACTTCGGTGCAAACCTCGGAACATGTGAGATCGCCGTGGCGTTGCATTCGCTTCTGGACAGCCCTACGGACAAGGTTCTTTGGGATGTGGGCCATCAGGCTTATCCCCACAAGATTCTGACCGGCAGGCGGGATCAGCTGTCGACCATTCGTTCTTACGGTGGACTTGCTCCTTTTTGCTCAATTGAGGAGTCGGAGCACGATGTGATGGGCGCCGGCCATGCCTCGACCTCAATCGGTTACGGAGTTGGGATCAAGGAGGGAATGAAGCGCGCGACTGCAGAGGGTCTGCCTGTTAAGGATGGTCGTGTTGTCGCCGTTATCGGTGATGGGGCCATGACTGGCGGTGTCGCCTTCGAGGCGATCCATCAAGCAGGGGGGCTTGGCACTCCACTCGTGGTTGTCCTCAATGACAACGGTATGTCAATTTCCCCAAATGTTGGCGCTCTCTCCCGTTATTTCAACCGAGTCCGTCTCAATCCCAAGCTTTGGCATGCTCGCGAAGGTTTGGAGGGCGGTCTTTCCAAGCTTCCGGCCGGTATCGGGGCCCGGTTTGAGCGGTTTGGTCCACATCTGAAGGAGTCGCTCAAGGCATTCTGGGCGCCGGGGCTTTGGTGGGAAGAGCTTGACTGGGCCTATGTAGGAGTGGTGGACGGGCATGACGTTGCTGCTCTGCGTGAGGCAGTCCGCGAGGCTCTCGAGGCAGACCGTCCCGTTGTGGTCCATTGCGCAACCGTCAAGGGGAAGGGGTTTGCTCCGGCTGAGGATGGTGGGCTTGAAGGTATGGAGCAGTGGCACGCAGCCAAGCCGAACTCGATTGTCGACCGGGCTCCTGCTGTCAAGACCAAACCGAAGGTTCCAGCAGCACCAGGCATTCCGACCTATACGGAGGTCTTCGGCCGAGCGATGGTTGATGAGTGCCGACGGGACAAGCGGGTTGTCGGCATTACGGCTGCGATGAACTCCGGCACTGGGTTGAACATTCTTCAGGAGGAGATGCCGGAGCGTTACTTCGACATCGGTATTGCTGAGCAGCAGGCACTTCTTTTCGCTGCCGGGCTTGCACTGGAGGGGATCAAGCCTGTTGCGGCCATCTACTCAACGTTCCTTCAGCGGGGCTTCGATCAGATCATTCATGACTTGGCGCTTCAGGAGCTTCCAGTCGTGCTCGCAATGGACCGCGCGGGTCTCGTTGGAGATGACGGACCCCAATTCCGAATATGACGCTGATGGCCCCGCGCGACGAAGCCATGCTCGTGCGGATGCTCAGAACGGCCGTCCTTCATGAGTCGGGTCCGATTGCGATGCGATATCCAAGAGGAGCCGGTGAGGGTGTTGAAGTTCCTTCGGATCCGCAGCCCATCGCAGTTGGTACCGGCGAGATCCTCCATCAGGGCGAGCGCGTTGCATTGGTTGGTTATGGCAGCGGGGTTTCCAAGTCACTTGCGGCTGCGGAGATTCTTAGAGAAACAGGCATCAACGCGACTGTTGTCGACGCACGCTTTGCAAAGCCGATTGATGTCGGTCTGATGGCGCAGGTCGCAGCTGAGCATGACTTGGTCGTGACGGTTGAGGAGGGTGTCCTTCAAGGTGGCTTTGGGAGTGCTGTGTGGGAATCGCTGAATGAGGCCGGTGTGGAGTGTCGAATGCTGCGTGTCGGCCTTCCGGACCGTTTCGTCACGCACGGGGCTCCCGCGTTGCTGCATCAGGAGGTTGGTTTCACCGCCGAGCGCATCGCGGAACGGGTCAGCGCAGCTGTGAATGACCCAAGCAGTTCCCTCGCCGGGCTCTAGCAAGCCAGCCCAGCTCCATTGGTCTTGGTTTCGTGGCTTAGCGCCGCTTGCCGTGTTGACCTGCCCAATAGGAAGGGCCCCTTTTTGACGGGGGCCCTTCCGGGGAGGAGAGATACATAATGTTGCTGCTGTATCTGACAATGAACGGTCCTTAAAAGGATGTGCTCAAGGTCTGCACGCAGTGTCACACAATCCGACCAGCCCTACTGTGATTGTGTGCACACATTGTCACTCTTCTTCACTTTCCCCGGAAGTCACCTCGTGGCCGTGAAAGCAGGGCCTACTGCCAGAACACTGCAGATGACCTTCCAACTGCCATGATTGAAGCGTGAACGGACCCAAGATTGGTGAGAAGGCTCGGCTTGATGTGCTCCTGACTGAGCGCGGGCTTTTCGAGAGCCGATCGAAGGCTTCCGCCGCGGTTATTGCCGGTGAAGTGCTTATTGGCATCGGCAGAGAGCGCGCCTCCAAGCCTGGTCAGATGATTGGAATTGACCAAACGCTCTTCGTTGAGGAAGCCCGACGCTTTGTCTCTCGCGGTGGAATCAAACTTGATAACGCACTCGATCAGCTTGAGATGGATGTCACTGGACTTTCATGTCTTGATGTTGGTGCATCAACAGGAGGCTTTACGGACTGCCTTCTGCAGCGAGGCGCTGAGCGGGTCATTGCCCTTGATGTGGCCTATGGAGAGCTGGCCTGGTCGCTGCGGCAGGACCCCCGGGTGGAAGTCGTTGAGCGGACCAACGCGCGTCACATGGAGGCTGGTCAGCTTGCCTGGTCCCCGACCCTTGTGGTCTGCGACCTGTCCTTCATCGGAGTGGGCAAGGTGTTCTCGGCGATCAAGGCCGTCATCGAGCCGGGCTCTGAGGTTCTTGCGCTCGTGAAGCCGCAATTTGAGGTTGGGAAAGAAAGACTTGGCAGCGGTGGAGTTGTCCGAGACCCCGAACTTAGAAGGGAATCTCTTGTAGGCGCGGGCAAAACAGCGCTTGAGCTCGGCTTCAACGTTGAGGCATATGTTTCGTCCGGGCTTCCCGGTCCGAAGGGGAATGAGGAAAGCTTCATCCACCTCAAGCTTTCTCCCCCTACTGTGACTGCGACAGATCTTGAGCAACTCGCTAGAAGGGCGGAGCCGTGATCAGAACCTGCGCACTCGTAACCCACAATGATCCTGACGTAACAAGCGCAGCCGTTGAGGAGGTGCTTGCCATTGCGCGTGAGACGGGCATCAATGTTGTCGGACTCCCAGATGAACTGATCAGACACGGAGGGAGGGAGATCGGTCCTGTTGACCTGACCTCTGGGACAGTTCCAGATGTTTGGCTCTGCCTTGGCGGGGACGGGACAATTCTGAGAGGCCTTAGGTCCGCGGCCGAGACACGCTCCCCGGTGTACGGGATCAACTTCGGTGAGGTGGGCTTTCTGGCTGCGACTGATCCGGAGGAAGGCTTTGCAGAGTCCGTTCGGCGCGCTTTGATCGGAGACTTCGACACGCTTGACCTTCCCGCTCTTTCAACGGGAGATCCCGCTCACCCGGTTGCCTTCAACGACTTTGCCTTACAGCGCAGACCAGGGCTTCGGGTTGCAGACATTGCTTACCTTGTAGGAGATGAGGAGGTTGGGCGTGTCCGCTGCGATGGAGTTGTCTTGGCCACTCCGGCTGGCTCAACGGGATACAACCTTGCGAACGGGGGACCTGTGGTCGCATGGGGTGTGGCCGGCTTCGCAGTTTCGTTCATCGCACCCCACTCGCTTACAGCCCGCTCTTTGATTGTGGCTCCAGATGACCGTGTCACACTTGTGAACCGCTCTGCGACCGAGCCCGTTGACATCGCGATTGATGGACGGCCGTGCGGAGAAGTTGAACCCGGTGGGCAGATTGAGATCTCTTTTGTAGAGAACTCTGGACTGCTCGCTCAGGTACCGGGGTCAAGTTTCTATCACCGTCTGCGTCAGAAGTTCGGCAGACTCGCGTCCTGACCAACCGGGGAACGCAGCTCCGTCCCCGCGCGGTGGTACACCCGTTCTGTGCTTTCTGAGCTGAAAATCAAGAACCTGCTTCTGATCGAAGAGGCAGAGCTGGAGCTTGACCCTGGCCTCAACATCCTGACTGGTGAAACTGGGGCTGGCAAGACTCTCCTTGCCACTGCACTGGGACTCCTGCTGGGGGAACGCTCAAAGTCTGGGTTGGTCCGTCCTGGTGCGCCAGAAGCTCTTGTAGAAGGAGTATTTACCCTCCCTTCAGAGCTTTCTGAGGATCTCCAGGCTCTTTTGCCGGATGATGCCCACGAGCTGATTCTTGCCAGGCGAATCTGGCCGGACGGTCGGAGCCGTGCTGTGATCAACGGCGCAACGGCGACGGTCGGGGATTTGAGGACTCTTGGGTCGGCGGTGCTGTC
>JAPLCH010000136.1 GCA_026392325.1 Solirubrobacterales bacterium
CCGCAACCACTCGCCGCACCGTTTCCCATTCCAGCGGTGGTTCCTACACGTGACTTGAACGACGGAGATCAGATCACTGCAGGGAGCATCAACTTCACTGTGCTGCACACGCCAGGCCAGGTCTGTCTGCTCGATTGATCTGGCCGGTTACTTGCTGACCACATGCGCAACAGTCGCCGACGCGAAGCAGGCGTTGGCTGACGTTCCAGTGCAGGGAGTGGCGATCGCCCAGTACGGCGGCAATGTTCCACCTGTCCACTTTTGTGTCCACGACGCCGACGGCGGCAGCATCGTCGTTGAGTACATACATGGAGCGCTCCACGTACATGACAATCCGACAACGGTCATGACCAACGAGCCAGCATTCCCGATGCAGCTGGAAAACCTTTCGCAGTTCCAGTCGATCACGAACACTGAGCCTGCTCCGATTGAGGTCAACGGCGTTACGTTCGCCGCGCACAGTTCAGGCGATGGAACGCTTGGGCTGCCCTCCGGATTCCTTGCAACGAGCCGTTTCGTGCGCGCGTTCTGGTTCCGGCAGTTCGCTGTGGAGCACAAGACGCCCCAAGAAGGCGTCCAGACCGCGCGACACATTCTCAACCAGTTCGACATTCCGCCAGGAACGGTCATGACCGAAGCAGGCGGCACGGGCGAGGGCGGAGGAGTCGCCGGGCCGGAGATCACTCAGTGGATGACGGTTGTGGACCAGCAGAATGCTGTCCTCTACGCCAGCACTTACGAGCACCCAAACCTGTTCAAGGTGGATGTGTCCAAGGCGTGTGCCGCGGCGGATGGGGTGTCCTTCATCCCACTTCCGTCAATGGATGACATTCCAGAGCTTCTCCCCGCCTGAGCGGCAGGCCAAGGATGAGCACAACGACGGAATCGTCTGCGGTCGCGGACGCGCCCGCGGCTCCCCGTGGGCCGGTGGCGACCGTCAGCAGGCTCGCCATTCCACTTCTTGGGTTCTTCGCGGGGACTCAGGCCGCTGATCCGATTGTCGGCACCAACGCTCTGGTGAAGGCATCCCGCGCGCTTGACATGAGTGCCGGGACCATGGCGCTCGCCGCGAGCATTTCCACATTGGCGTTAGCCGCCACGGTTATGAGCACCGGGCTGATAGCGGACCGTGTGGGTCGTCGCCGGGCCCTGATGGGAGCCCTGCTACTGGCAATGACCGGCGATGTTTTGACAGCTCTCGCGCCCTCAAGCGCCTTCTTTCTGCTTGGCAGGGCAGTCACGGGGGTTGGCCTTGGGGCTGTGTTCTGCGCTGCTTTCGCTTACCTGCAGGTTGTGACAACGCCCAAGTCACTCGCCAAGTCGGTTGGTCTGTTCTCCGCTGTCGGCAGCATCACGATGATCCTCTGGAGCCTGGTCGGAGGTCAGCTTGCCGGGGAAAGCTGGCGTCTGGCTTTCCTACTTGTCCCTGCTGCCTGCGCGGTCGGTTTCCTCGCGGTTCCAAATCTCCTCCCAAAGGTTGACAAGGTTGAGGCGCGGGGCAGTGATGTGCTCGGCCAGGTCCTCTTGGCGCTTGGCGTAATTCTTTTTCTCTACGGGGCAAGCCATGCGGTCAAGGGACTGACCCGTCCGGACACGCTTGTGGGCATGTTGGGCGGCATTGCACTTGTCGTTGCGTTTGTCGCGGTTGAGGCAAAGCGGGGGGACAGGGCGTTCTTCCCAGTGGCGATCCTCAGGTCACCGCTGTTCCTCGGGGGAATTGCGGCCGGTGTTGTCTACAACTTTGGGATGAGCGTGACCCTGTTGCAGATGGCTGACTTCTGGCAGTACGCGGACAGGTTCACCGCCGCGACCGTCTCGCTCGGGCAGATGCCGTACTTCCTGACCGGGGTCGTTACGGCGCTGCTCGTAGGTCGAATGATCAGCGCTGGGCTTGCCCCGCGGTTGGTGATTCTCGGCGCTGGGTTTGTCGCCCTTGCCGGGACTGTCTGGCTGCTGGTTGTCGGCCCTCACTCCAGCTACATCGCCTTTGTGCCCGCGCTGGTGCTGCTTGGAGCTGGAACCACGGCTGGGGCCATTCCCTATGGGAGCCTGATCCTTGAGTCAATCGGCGAGCGGTTCAAGGAGTGGTTTGGTCCGGTTACATCTTCGCGAACCACGATCGGACAGTTCGCTTACGCACTTGGAATGTCTTTCTCCATGGTCATGGTTGACCGCGTGACCGATGGCGGAGTGGTCAGCAAGCTGGAGAAGGCGGGCGTGCCACCCAGCCTGACTGGCGGTGGACTGGATCAGATCGCCGTGTATGTCCACAGCGGACACGATCCGTCCACCGCTTTGGGCAGACAGGCAATGGCAGCGGCAGTCCCCTCCTATACGGGGGCTTTCACGACGACGATGATCGCCAGTGGATTTGTCATGGCGACGGTTGGAGTGCTCGGTTGGTGGGTGCTTGGCCGCGACCCAGACGCTTCAGCCGTGTAGCTCCAAGCGCACGAACAGCTCAGGCGCCGGGCGCGTCGCGGTCAATGCGTTCAAGCACACCCGCAATCTTTGCGTCGCGTTCCATGATCGCGTCGGTCGCAACATTGAAGGCACCACGCATGAGGGAGAAGGGGATCCACCTGCGGGGCACGATTATCCGCGGTGCCCGCTTTTCCATACCGTTGGCGATCGCCTTGGCAGCCCGCTCTGGGGTGATGGTCTTTCCCAGCGGGCCGCGGAATGCGTGGTCTGCAAGCTCCTTGACTGGACCGGGGTCGTGCATTGCCACACTGGCGATGTTCGTGTCCACCCAGCCGGGGTAAAGCACTCCAGCGCTGGCTCCGCGGTAGGCAAGTTCGGTTCGCAGGGCCCGCCCGAGCTGTTCAACCGCCGCCTTGGACATGGCGTAGGGGGCGTTGACCACTCCGTTCATGAAGGCATAGATGGAAGAGGTGATGAGCACATAGCCGCCGTGTTCGATGACCTGTGGAAGGCCAGCGCGGACGGTGTGCCAGACGCCATTCAGGTCAACATCAATGACCTTCTCGAACATCTCGTCGGTCAGTCCAGCAACTGTCAGCGGCGGGTCGTTGGCTATGCCTGCGTTCGCGAAGACAATGTCAACCTTGCCAAAGTGGTCGACTGCCCGCGCCATTGCCTGGTCAATTGAGCCACGGTCGGTGACATCAACGACGATAGGGAGCGCCCGCTCGCCCAAGGCGGCTGCCAGATCATCTACTTGCTGCTTTCCAATGTCGGTGACAACCACACTGGCTCCGCGGGCAATCAGCTCATGTGATGCAGCAGAGCCAATGCCACCAGTTGCGCCGGTGATGAAGACTGTCTTGCCGCTGAGCGAGGTCCGCATATGGCCCAGACTATCCGGGTTGCCGGTGGCGGATCTTGGTGTTGAGGAAAACCAGTTCGTCCGTTTCCGTGACGGGAGTTATGGCTGCAAAACCGTCATTTTTGGTTCAGGCTTGACAGGATCCTTAACAAGTTGTTAGCTGTAACTCTACTGACACAAGTAGTTAGCAACAAAGATCACCCCCGTGGCGGTCACAACAAAGGAGCAGTATCTCAATGAC
>JAPLCH010000215.1:0-7743 GCA_026392325.1 Solirubrobacterales bacterium
CTAGCGCGATTTCAGGGCTGGCGGCTTTTCGCAGGGAGGTCAGTTAAGGCTTGGGTCGTCCGGCATGCGGGCGAGCAGCTCGTAGCTTCCGCTCAACGCGCCAAGCACGCTTGCCCAGATGTCGTCCACTTCTTCCGCAAAGACTGTCTCAGCGTCTGCCGGGGCGATTATCCAGTCTTCGCTCTCAAGCTCCGCATCCAGCTGTCCGGCGCTCCAGCCTGCATGTCCGGCGTAGGCCCTGACCCGGCTCGTTCGTTCCTCGACTTGGTCGGCAGGTGTGTCAGTGGCGAGGACTCCAATGTTGTCGAAGGCAATGATCGCCGCGTCCTTCGGGCGTTTGAACTCCGCAACAATCACTACTGCCTGCGGCATGACCGGGCCTCCAACGTGGAGTGCCCCATCCCCGACCATCTCAGCCACGGGTGGTGCGGCTTCAGCGATGCTCGCACCAGCCAGTCGGTTGATGACGACACCAAGGGCCCCGTCCTTGTCGTGATGGCCGATCAGAATCACCGCACGGCGAAAGTTGGGATCCATGATCGCCGGGCTTGCCACAAGGAATTGTCCACGGAGTGATTTCACTACCCCAATGGTCTCAACTTCAGGGCCTGCGTGTGTCGCCAACCGACAAAGCCTTTACAGCGGCCGCGCAGGCCACAGGGTCCCTGCGGTTGCTAAGCGTCTGGAGTAGCTGGCCGGATGACCAGCAGGGGGCGGCTTGTCTTGTGAAGCACTGCCTCAGTGGTCGAGCCAAGCAGGACGGATGCGATTGCACCATGACGCCGTGATCCGATCACGATTGCTGATGCATCGCGTTCCTCAGCGACCTTGAGAATTGTTGCGGCTACTGAAGTCTCATCACGCGACACGACTGCCTCTGCTCTGAGGCCGTTTGCTTCAGCAATGCCAACGCCTTCTGCTGCGATCCGCTCAGCGTGGTCCGCTTCGCTCTTGTCAAGTTCCCTGACCTGTTCCATGTCTGGTGGAGGAACCGGGGCACCAAGTCCGCCTGGGATAGGTGCAACCGCAGCGTTCAGAAGGCCAGGCTCCCAAACCGTCAGAATCACGGCCTCGCTTCCCTCGCCGAGCAGGCCTGCTGCGCGCTCGACTGACTCAATGGCGGCTGGTGAGCCGTCAAATGCGATTACGAGTGGTCCTTTTCCGTTTCCCATGCCCAAACCCTACCCCGACTGCCCCGTGAGCGCGAAATCAAAGAGACCAAATCCGTAAGAGGCGTCTCTGCCGCGGGTGCCAACATCACGGGCGCTGTGATCGAGCGCGGCCCTGACGGAGGCTGGGGTGGGCCGGCTGAGAATTGACCAGACAAGCGCAGCCGCCCCGGAGATGATCGGGGCAGCCATTGAGGTTCCGCTCATCCGCACATAGCCTCCATGTGCCTTGCAGGACAGAATGTTGGTCCCCGGGGCCGTCAGCTCGACATCGCGGTTTGTATTTGAGAAGTCCGCACGGTGCCCATTCGGGTCGGAGGCGGCCACTGAGATGACCTCTGGGTACGCCGCCGGCCAGGAAACCTCGGAGGGCCCGCTGTTGCCCGCTGCAGCAACGATTACGGCTCCACTGCGAGCTGCGGCCTGAACTGCTGCGTGGAGTGCGTGAGAGTCGGGGCCGCCGAGTGAGAGGTTCACAACCTTCGCTCCCTGAGCAGCCACCCAGGCGATGCACGCGGCAACGTCACCCGTGCTCCCCGATCCCTTGGCGGACAACGCGCGACAGATGATCAGTGGAGAATCTCCTGCGACCCCGGCAATGCCCACGCCATTTCCTGTGGCCGCGGCAGCAATGCCCGCGACATGCGTACCGTGGCCATCGCCGTCCTCGCAGACCCCGGGCTTGACTCGACCAGCGGTTGAAGCTGCGCAAGCTGCAATGCGACCCCTGAGGTCCTCGTGTTTTGTGTCCACTCCAGTGTCCACTATTCCAATCGGCACGCCGATCAGCGATGGAACACGGCTCAGTCCAGCCAACGCCCAGCCCTGCTCAGCGTGGATGGCCCCGAGAGCCCACTGGGACGACTGCAAGGGGTCCAACTTGAGTGCGTGAATGTGCCCCTCCGGTTCAGCCCATGCGACGCCAGGGAGCATCCTGATGCGTCGAGCCTCGGCCACGGGACTGCCGGCAACCCGGAGCCGCCGCACTGACAAGCCGGTCAGGGTTGTTCCGCCATGGGCATGGAAGAAGGCCGCCCGTGCGATCCCGGGTTTGGCCTGGAACAGAACCCTTCCTTCAGCAAGTGCGTGAGGGGGTGAGATGAGCAACAAAGGCAATGGGGCGAGCGAGCCAAGCAGAGCTCTTCGAAAATGGAACATGGGTCCTCCTGAGGGTCGTGAAAAGGGTCACGACAGAGGGTCCATCAGAGAAGCGGGTTTCAAGCCCGTTTCATGAGAGTCGGCTCAGTTACTTCGCAGCTTTGCGCTTCGGTGTAACCGTGCGCGAACGAACATCTGCGAGTGCGGCAAGCAGTGCCGTATTGAACTCATGCGGGTGGGTTGCTGATGCCATGTGGTCAGCCTCAACCTCAAACACGGTCGCTCGGAGGCCTTCAGCAAGGTGCCGCTGGAAGGTTGGTGAGATTGACTTGTCCCGGCTGGTGATCACCGATGCTGAAGGATGCTTGATTGAAGCGAGCAGCTTGCTCGCGTCATGCCTTCCCAGCTCCTTGCCAGCCTCAGCAATGTCTCTCGAACTGCCGCGGGAAAGCTCCGCAGCAACCCATTCTGACCTCGGATTCTTAGGGAATCCCATCTGGCCCAGCGCCCGCTCATACGTGGCTACCCCGCCAATGCCAAGCGCAATACGGAGTGCTGGCATTGCACGCCAGATGCGCTTCATCTGAGGGCTGGAGAACTGCGCTGAGGTTGCACACATCACAAGGCTTGAAACTGAGGCCGGGTGTTTGTGTGCGAGCAGCTGGGAGATCGCTCCACCCATGGAGTAGCCAACTGCTGTCGCCCCCAGAGCGCCAGTCTCACGGAGGATTGCGGCGCAGTCATCGGCACAGTCGGAGAGGCGGAACGGTTTCCGACTCCTCAGACCCCGCCCGTGACCACGATGGTCAATTGAGAGCACCCGATAGCCAGCTGCGGCAAGTGGCTCATAAGAGAGCGCCCAGTTCAGGTCGCCACTGAACATCCATCCGTGGAGCAGCAGGACCGGATGTCCGTCGCCTCCACAGGATGCTCGCGGGCGGGAGTCCAAGAGCGCCGAAGGGCCATGCGGAAGGGGATGGGGTCATATGCGGGAGTCTCTCACCTCGGGACGACGCGGAAAGCCCCACGCATGTACGGATGAACTCGGCAGAAGTAGGAGTAGGTCCCCGTTGGGAGATCATTTGGGATGGCCCATGTCCTTCGCTGCGCAGCGACAGTGGCGCCGATTGGCCCGGAACCGAGCTGGCCGGAGTCAAACTCCACGGGGCCGTCTGCTCTGGGGTAAGAGATTCCCGTTGCCCTGTTACAAGGATTCGCGCAGGCAGTAATCGTGTGGTAGGCGTAATCGGTTGTTGGATCCCCGGTTACATCATCGTTCCTGAAGGTGAAGGATCCGCCAGCGGTGACGGTGGGAGGGTTCAGCGCTGCGCCGGAATTTGAGAAGTCGCCAAGCGAGTAAATGAAGTCACTGATCGGGACCGTCGAACCATCTGAGACCTGCCCGTTTGGGAGTGCGGTCGCGACTGTCGCTCCTGTGAATGCGTTACCACCGTGATGGTTGTTCTCCGCCAGATGTCCATGCGTGATCTTGCCTGTTGTCGAGACGAGCCGCCTAAGGAAAGGATCTTTCCCAGGGGTGCTGTCGCCGTAGTTGGCAAATACTGGGATAACTCCCATTGACTCGTACCAAGAGGACTTGGAAACGTCGTAGGTGGCACTCGGGACAAGAACATCGCCGCTTTTGACCTTCACTCGCCAATTGGCTGGGGTGGCGGTCAAGGCCACATCCCACGAAACGGCCCCCGCTGGTTCCCAGTATTTGGCGGAGGAAGTGAAGATCGTGCGGCTCGCTGCCCCGCGGAGCACCTTCAATTCTGCTGTCAGTCCGCCGGGGTGCAAGTGGCCAACTGCTTCAACAAGAGTCATGTCCCGATCGGCAATGAAACGGTTCTGATCCCCACGCTGCGCCAAGGCATCTGGGGTCGCTTGGTCCGGGAAGGTGAACTTCCCAGCTGAGCCAGTCCCCCGCAGTGCGCTGAATCCGTTGAGTTTGAACCCAGTCACATCGAGCCAAAGGGTTTGAACCCGTTTGATCTTCGCTGCGTCAGGTGATGTGGCAGGAACGAAGTCAATTCGCCAAGTCAGGTAGACCTTTTCGGTCGTCGGGATCTGGTTGTGGATCATGTGCGTCAGCTCGATTGGCTTGGTTGGGTCGTTCAACCACCCGAAGCCCTTCGGCAGTTGGAGGATGGACTTCTCCTCACCGCCGCTCCAACGCGGGTAGTCGTCGCCCATTCCCGACCAGATCGCGTGATGAAGGTGGATCACATCAACGTGAGGAACGCCCTTGGTCCCTTTCTTGGGGTCAGCGTAAATCAGGTCCGGGTCAAACCGGGTGATCCATCCGGGGACCTTTGGCATCAGATACTTGGTGTCAACGCCGATCGTGTTCTGCCCCGGCCTGACGGTCATCGGCCCGTAACAGAAGAGCATTGACTTCATGCCCGAATAGTTGACGTGGCTGATGGCCCCAGGCTTGCTTGGGGGTGAGTAACACGGGCCGTCAGCCGCTGAGGCTGTCCCTGTGCCGGGGCCGCCGAGCAGACACGCGAGGAGGACCCCCGCGAGTGCTGCTGTGTGCTTTGTCCTGCTTGGAACAGTCCTCATAGAGACCGCGCCAAAGTGGAGCTAATTGGGCAGCACCCGGAAAGATCCGCGCATGTATGGATGGACGCGGCAGAAGTATGAGTATGTGGCTGGTGGAAGTGTGTTTGGAACTTCCCATGTGCGACGGCCAGATGCGGCCGTACCCTCTGGGCCTGAGCCAAGCTCACCGGAGTCGAACAGCACGCTTGGATCCGCGTCAGCCCTTGGATAGGCGATACCTGTTGACTTATTACAAGGGTTCTTGCACGAGGTGATCGTGTGCAAGGCGTAATCGGTGTAAGGGTTGCCTGTCACATCGTCGCTTCGGAAAGTCAGATTTCCACCTTGCTTCACCGTTGGCGGGTTAAGCGCGTTACCTGAGTTTGAGAAGTCACCAAGGCTGTAAATGAAGTCGCTGATCGGGATGATCGTTCCGTCTGAAGCGATGCCGTTCGGAAGGAGCGCTGGGTTGACTGCACCTGGAACCGACTTGCCACCATGACCATTGTTCTCAGCAAGGTGCGAGTGGGTAAGCAGCTGGGTCTGAGAAAGTGACTTCTTCGTCCAATCAGTTCCACCAGCGCTGTCGCCGAAGTACACGGCCACAGGCATGATGCCCATGGACTCATACCAAGAGGCCTTGGAGACGTCGTATGTGGTGCTCACATTGAGCTTGTCCCCTGCCTTGAGCTTGACCTTCCAGCCCAAACTGGTTCCGCCCATTGCCACGTCCCATGAGACTGCGCCGGCAGGCTCGTAGTAGTGGGCCTTGGAGGTGAAGAGTGTCTTGGTAAGGCTTCCTCTGGTTGCCTTGAGAGTTGTGCTGAGACCACCCGGGTGAAGGTGTCCTGCGGTTTCCAGCAGTGTCATGTTGGCTGGGGCCGTGTACTGATGGCGTGACCCGATCTTCGCTGTCTCTGATCCCGTTGTCTGATTTGGGAACGTGTACTTGCCGCCCGAGCCCATGCCACGAAGGGCATCGAACACTGGGTACTGCTTGATGCCAGCGACATCAAGCCAAAGGGTCTGTGCGCGCTTGATGGTCGCGGCAGCCGGGGAGGTGTCAGGAATGAAGTCAACGCGCCATGTCAGGTAGACCTTTTCCGTCGTTGGGAAAAGGTTGTGGATCATGTAGTTGACGGTGAGGCTGCGTGTTGGGTCGTTGCGGTACCCGTATCCCTGTGGGAGCTGAACGACGGTCTTTTCCTCACCGGCAGCCCAGCGGGGGTCGTTCTCGCCCATGCCAAGCCAGACGGCATGGTGAAGGTGAAGAACATCAACGGAGGGAACGCCGTGGTTGCCCTTTGTCTTGTCGGCGTAGATCAGGTCCGGGTCAAATCGGGTGATCCAGCCGGGAGTGTTGGGAAGGAGGTTGTGCGAGCCGGGGTGTTGGTTGAACGTGTAATCGTTCGTGTTCTGCCCTGGGCGGATTGTGATTGGGCCCATGCAATAGAGGATGGACTGCATTCCCCCGTACTTGACATGCGATATCACCTTGGGCTTGGTTGGCGGCGAGTAGCACGGTCCGTCAGCTGCGGATGCGGCGGCTGGAACGGCCAGCAAGGCTGCGGCAGTGGCAATTGCTGCGAAGGTGGTGCGCCTGCTCATGTCTTTGTTCTCGTCTCTCTCGTAAATGACATTGATCACACAATAGCCCACACCGGGCTCTTAGGCGCCATCGGAAAGGCGCCAGCTTTTCTTGGCGGTGGCTCCCCGGATTAAGGGGTCAGACCGCCTTGGCTGCTTCCTCGGCCTCCACGAGGCGAGCCTCAATCAGGTCAAGACCGCGGTCCCAGAAGCCGGGGTCGGTCAAGTCCAGACCGCCGATTGCCGCGATCGCCTCTGGCGGCATCGAACCGCCGGCCCGCAGCATGTTCAGATACTTGGGAACAAATGCGTCACCCTCGGCCTGCCACTGGGCAAATACGGAGAGGGCAAGGAGCTGACCGTAGGAATAGGCATAGACATAACCGGGGGTGCCGATGAAGTGGGGGATGTAGGACCACCAAGAGCGGTAGCCATCCGTGACCTCAACTGAATCTCCAAACATCTCCTCCTGGCTCTCAGCCAAGAGTTCACCGAAGCGCTCAACTGATAGTTCACCTACATCACGGCGTTCCGTGTGGACAAGCTCCTCAAAGCGGTTCATTGCCGTTTGGCGGAACACGGTCGCGATCGCACCTTCAAGGCTCTCGGCCAGCAAAGTCAGGCGTTGGGCCGGGTCCTTCTCCGCTGCGAGGAGGCGTGAGAAAACAAGCTCCTCGCCAAACACGGAAGCTGTCTCGGCGACCGTCAGCGGCGTGCTCATTTCCATGATGCCGCGATCAGCTGCGAGCGTTCCATGAACGCCATGGCCAAGTTCGTGTGCGAGGGTCAGGACATCCCGGCGACGGGAAGTCCAGTTGAGCATCACGTAGGGGCCAATCTCAGGTGTGACAGAGGAGCAGAACGCCCCTCCGCGCTTGCCGGGTCGAACAGGTGCGTCTATCCGGTTCTCGTCCAGGAATGCCCGAGACGCTGCCCCCAACTCTGGGGAGAATTCCTCGTAGGCGTTGAAGACAATGTCGCAGGCCTCGTCCCAACCAAACTCGGGATCCTCGCCCCCGAGGGCAGCGGCACGATCGTAATCAGCCAGCTGTTCAACGCCAATCAGTTCCGCCTTGAGGCTGTACCAGCGGCGGGCAATGTCATACCGGCCACGAACGGCGCTGACCAATGCTTGAACTGACTCATCCGATGCCTCGTTGCTCCGGTTGCGGGAGCTGAGCCAACTTGGGTAGGAGCGCAGACGGTCATCGGCTGCCTTGTCGGCAAGCAGGGTGTTGAAGAGATACGCGCGAGTTCGAAGCCCGGGCTCCAAAGCGTCAGTGACACCAGCCGCAACGGCCTTGCGCTCATCGCGGTCATTTGATGCGAGGCGGCTCAGCGC
>JAPLCH010000215.1:7787-18751 GCA_026392325.1 Solirubrobacterales bacterium
CTTCAATGGAGCTGACGAGTTCACTGAACAGTCTTGACCATGCGGATTTCCCGGTGACGTTCTTTTCAGCGAGGATCTTCTCCTCGGGTTCAGTGAGCAAATGTTCGCGCTGGTCACGGAGGACTTTGAGGTAGTGACGCATCCGGTCCAAGCCGTCAGCCGCTGACAGCTCCGCAGCCTTTTCATCAGACAGCGCAGTCCACTCAAGCTCAAGGAAGATCAGCTTGCTGCCGATCGCGGTCGCCCGCTCCTGAGCGAGGGCCATAAGTGCCCCGCGCTCTGGGTCCGCCGTATTCGTGGAGAACTGGAGCGCTGCATAGGCATGTCCCCTGTTGAGAAGCGCGCTGATCTGTTCGGAGATCAGCATGAACTGGACGAATTGGTCGGGAGTCGCTTCGGCAAGGCTGCCGCGGGCCTGCTTGGCCAGTGAGTCCGCCAGAGCATCAGCCTGGACCAGCAGCTCTGTTACTCCTTGGGCGCCCTTCCCATCAACCAGCGGTTCAAGGTCCCACGCGATGGCGTCGACGGCTTTGTCACTCATGGCTGTTTGCTCCTCTGGTTGGCATCGGCGTCAGGCTAGCCGATGGTGGCGCGAGGTCAGCTCTTGTTTGCTCAGCCGCCGAGGAAGCCCTTGAGCAGGTTGGAGAGCCCACTCAGCCCACTCCGGGCAAGGAACGAGGTCAGGTCGCCAGGATCATGTCCGAACTTGGCTCGGTAGTCATCTGCGGCGCTGCCCCCGCCAAGCGCAATCAGCAGCTCTTCTCTGGAGGAACCATTGGCGCAGGCGGTCTTGTCCAATGACTGAAGCAACTGGGTCTGAATGGCGCCGATGAATCCGCTCGACTCCGGGAGCTTTCTTGTCTGGCAAGGGTCGGCGAGCTTCACAGGCTTTGGCGCAAGGGCCGCGTGGACGCCGAAGTACATGGCCAACACCACCAGGCCAGCGCCGAGCGCTGGAAGGCGAAAGCGGCTGAAGGCACCCAGATAAAGCGAGTCACTGACGAGCAGCGCGGCAATCAGGGCCATCAATCCAGCGACGATGTACGCCCAACGGAATGCCTTGTTGACGGCCGCGACAAACGCGTCGTCAGCGCGCGACTGGAAGGCCGCGAATGCGACTCGATCCTTACCGCCAAGACCCTTTGCTTTGCTGTCAAGAGTCTCCTGCAGCTTTCCTCTGGGCGAGTCGGAATTGACAACATCTTTGAGCGAGGTCAAGAGGCTGATCTTTGTTCCCGGGGACACGTCGGAGTCAAGGAGCGCAGCAAGGACCTGCTGTTCGCCAGTCCGGCTTGACTCGTTCAGAGCTGGGCGCACGAGAGCTGCGATCACTACCAGTGCGAGGAAGATTCCAATGTGCCTCGCGGTGAGGAGGCGGGCTGCGTCGGCGGTTGTCTTTTCGGGGACAAGGCCGCCGTTGAGAGCGGGGAGAGCGAGCCCCATTCCGATTCCGGCGAGCGCCTGTGCGGGCACCGTCCAAAGAACCCCAGCTCCTGGGACAAAGATTAGGCAGAGCGTGCCGAGCCCGACCATCAGGCAGCCCAGCGCCGCCCTTGGTCCTTCTGGGATCTTGTTGTTTCTGTAGGCGACAATTGCCGTTACTGGAAGGACTGAAACGGTCAGCGCTCCAACAATTGGTTCGACGTGCCAGCCAGCTACGAGCTGGAGCACAAGCGTGAAGAGGACCGCTGCCAGGCCGCCGGCCAGAAGTCCAAGGCTCACAAGCGGTCGCCACTTGAAGGGGCTCGCATGATGCGTGGGCTGCGGGATGCTGATCTGCATGCAGGCAATTGCGCCAATGACTCCGATTGGCACCTGTATCCAAAAGATTGATCGCCAGTCGAATGCCTGCGTCAGGAGGCCACCGACCGCCGGGCCAGCGGCCGTGCCAAAGACGGCGGCTGCTATCCAGAGGTGACGTTCCTCGTTACCTTCTTTGTCGCCCGGGTCAAGCAGGTCAAATGCTGCGAGCACTCCGGCTGCGCCGCCAAGTGCCTGAAGTCCACGGAAAAGAAGCAGGACGTGGAGACTGTCGGCCAAGGCGCAGCCAATTGATGCGATTCCCAGAACGGCGAAGCCGACCATGCCCGTTCGGGCAGCACCGAAATGTCTCGATACGACGGCAGCCGGGTAGAGAGCGAGCCCAAGGACGATCACATATGCACCGATCACGCCGGCAAGGCCGTAGATGCTTGCGTTCAAGTCCACCCTGATTGGTGGGAGTGCGAGCGCGACCACTGAAGAGTCGGCGAGCGCCAAGCCCGCGACGATTGCGACGAGAATGGCTGATGTGGAGATGCGAGTCTTCAAGGTGCGGGGAGTCTGACGGATGCGCGGGCGGGCTTGTGCCGACCGATAATTTCAGTCCGGGTTGGGCGGTTCTTGCTCAGCCGTATTGGGCTTGAAGTCAAGGGCAGCAGAGTTGATGCAGAAGCGGGCGCCAGTGGTTTCCCTGGGTCCGTCGGGGAAGACATGGCCGAGGTGCCCTTCGCACTTCGCACAGCGGACTTCCGTTCGGACCATGCCATGGCTCACATCTGACTCGGTCTTGACAGCCTGCTCTGCGGATGGGCGATCGAACGATGGCCAGCCTGAGCCCGAGTCGTACTTGTCTCCTGAGTCAAACAACGGTTCTCCACACCCGGCGCATGTGAATGTCCCACTGTCTTTGGTGTTGTTGTGTTCACCGCTGAACGCCGGCTCAGTCCCGGCCTGTCGCAGGATCGCGTACTGCTCTGGAGTCAGGCGCTGGCGCCATTCCTCGTCTGTGGTCGGCATCTCTTCGCTCATGACCAAAAGAGTAGCGGCGCCCTTTCGGACGCCGCTAGTGAATCTTCTTGACTGCCTGTTTGAAGGCAGGTGTCTGCTCCCGCGGGTTAAAGCCCCCGTGGGTGACGAACTACGTAACCCGAGCCTGAACGTGGGGAGTTAGACCAGCGACTGCCGCCTTGGCTGGCACCTGACGTGTCGAACCTGCGCCCATTGATGGTCATGAATACATGTCCACCATTTGCGTAGATCGTCACGTGGCGACCTGGGCCCGCCGCGCCGTAGCTCTCGAAACCAGTGGAGTCGAGGGGCGTCTTCAGGAGGCCTGCGCCGTGGAGAACGTACGAGACCGAACCGGAGCAGTCATAACCCGCGGCCCGGAATGAGCCGTGGCCGCCTCCCCAGACATACGGCGTGGTTGCGATGCGGTTGCCAGCGGCGATCATGCGTGCGATCTTGCCGGAGGCTCCGCCAGAGCTTGGGACAAGAACAGCTGGCTTGGGCTTGCGACGCAGGGCTGGCTTGGCGAAGCTGTGGAGTCCGAGTGCGGCCCATGTGGCTTGCCCAACAACGCCGTCAGCCGTAAGGCCATGCTTGCGTTGGAACGCCTTGACAGCCTTCTGCGTTCCGGGGCCGAACTTGCCGTCGGCTCCGATTCCCAATGCGCGCTGCATCTGTGCAACACGGGGTCCCGACCAAGTGGATCCGGCACGTGGGTGGGCCTTGCGGTTCGCACGGCGGAGAGCTGCGACCGTTTGCGTGCCGGCGAGCCCATCGGCTGTCAGGTGATGTGAGCGCTGGAACTTCTTCAGTGCGCGGACAGTTCCGTCGCCAAAGGTTCCATCAGCGGTGATGTGGAGCAACTGCTGGAGGGTCACGACATTCCGGTTGTGATCACCCTTGCGCAGCGCTTTCGCGGATGCGTCGGCGGTGATGCCCAGGCTGATTGATAGGACGAGCACTAGAGCGGCCAGCGATTGAGGCCAGCGTCGGGTCGTGCCTGCTTGGTACGCAGGGGTTTGAATGCCTGCAGGGGCGTGCGAATACATGTTCATTTGAACCTCCATTTGCTGCTTGTTTGGCTGCCTACGAGGTGAGCTGACGGGCTCGCGCTCTTGTCTGAGCGCTACTCCCGGAAAACCGGGTGATTCGCCCCAACGCCGTTGACTGCTCCGGCGCAATTGGGTCCCCCGTTTGCTCCATCCAGAAACGGAGCAATTCGGCGTACTGCGAAATACAAGGCTAGCGAATCTGCCTAAACTGTTCTCCAGTTGTGCAAGAACCTGCCCGTCAACCGACACCAACGCCAGTACGCACGGGGATCACAGCGTTCGCGGTTTCTGCCAGCCTGACCGCGGTTTTCTTGCTCGCAGGCTGTGGCAGCGACAGCTCATCGAAGTCCACTGCAGCGGGGTCGGCAGCGACCTCAACCTCCACAGCCGCCACTGATGGGCAGTCGACGGCAACCTCAAGTTCCACGGTTTCGACAACACATTCCGATCCGCTCGTGTGGGCGCAGTCCGTGCTGCACTCACAGCACTACGACGCAGTCAACCCTGACCAGTACTCCACGAGTCGCGACTTGCGGATTCTCGTCGGGGTACAGCGCGACACCCACAGGATGAAAGTCTTCTTCTTTCTGGGCGACTCCCGCTGGCTTGGAACCGACACGACGGCCCCGTCAGGTCAGGTTGCAGTGGCTCATCAGGGAGACAACACTGTTCAAGTGACCTACTCGCTCTACATCCCGAGTGATTCAGATGCCAACCCGACCGCAGGCACCAAGACCGTGACGTTTCGTTGGGATGGCAAGAATCTGAAGCCGCTTGACTCAATTCCCGCGGCTGGCATGCGGGCGTTGCTCTCGCGACGCTGAGCTGACCGGCTCAGCTGTGGCGGGGGAGGGCTTCGATCGTCAGATCGTCGCCGACTCCAAGTGTGGTGCGACCGTGTAGGAGGTCCAGCAGTTCGGCTCCCACGACTTCCCTGCGCCAACCTTGAAGGGTGCGAACATCAGGCTCGTCCTCTTTGCGCCTCACAGAGCTGACAACGCGCTGCAGGTCTGAGCGCGTCGCAACAAGTTCGGGGGCAAGGCCGGCTGCCCTGGTGCGGGTTCTGACCAGCGCGTCAGCAAGTGAGCAGAGTGCAGTCTCACGTGCGTCTCCGCCATCTCCACGGCTTTCTGAAGGGATGGGCTCCGCTTCAAGTCCGCGTTGTACTGCAGCGATGATCTCATCTCCACGGCGCTTGACGATCCCTTCGTGCAGGCCTCGAATGTCTCTCATTGCATTGGCCGTCTGCGGTTGACGGCGTGCGAGTTCAACGAGCGGCGGGTCCTGAATGACTGACCCAACAGGCTTGTCCTCCTCAAGGGCAGTCTCTTCTCGCCAGGCTGCCAATTCCCGCGCAACCGCTCGCTGCTTGGAGTTGAGGCCGCTGACCTTGCCGACGCGTCGCCAGACTTCGAAAGGGTCACGCTGGTCTGTGGCCGCTGCAATCGGGAGACATTCCTCACGGGCCCACTCAAGTCGGCCGCTTTCGGTCAGCCGGTTGACAAGTTCATCACGCAGGTCAAGAAGGTGGTCAACGTCGCCGCGGGCGTAAGCGAGCTGCTCATCAGAAAGCGGGCGCTTGTCCCAACGCGTGTAGCTCGCACCCTTTTCGACCTTGATGCTCAGTGCAGCTGAAAGGAGGTTGCCGTAGCCAGCCTGTGCCCCGAATCCCGCGAAGCCGGCGGCGATCTGGGTGTCAAAGAGGTTCGTGATTTCCACGCCCCACTGGCGACGAAGGAGAGCCGTGTCTTGGCGTCCAGCGTGGAGGATGATCTCGACTTCAGGGTCGGCCAGAAGCTCGGCCAATGGAGAGCAGTCGGGTGCGGGGTCGGTGAGCGGATCGGCGAGCGCGATCAGCGGACCTTCTCCTTCGGCCTCGGAGTCAGTTGCAACCTGAACGAGGCAGAGGAGGGAGCGGTAGCGACCTTCTCCCATGAACTCGGTGTCGATGGCCAGGCGACCTGTCTGTTTCGCGCGTTCGGCAAGCAGAGCGATGTCTGCGCTGTTGGCAGTAGCTGCAGCATGGTTGGCTGCGCTTCTTACCGTTGCGGGGTTGTCTCCTGGTCTGGCCACGGGCGGATGGTATTCCGCTGCCGCAAGCCCCGCGCTGACCGGGCGCGGCCGCTCCATCACCTAGCGGGATGGTAGGATTTAGAAACCGATGGCAATATTTTCATCCAGAGCTGAATATGGCGTGCGTCTGATGGTCGAACTGGGCCGTCAAGCAGACAGCAAGCCACTCTCCCTCAAGGCAATTGCCGAAGCGGAGAACCTTCCCCTCGCTTACCTCGAGCAGGTTGTTGCCCTTCTGCGCAAGGCCGAACTTGTAAACAGCGCGCGTGGAGCACACGGTGGCTATTGGCTGGCTCGCCCGGCTGAGGACATCACCATGGACGAGGTTGTCCAGGCGCTTGATGGAGCTGTTGCCCCGATGGAATGCTTTGCTCCAACCGGCCGTGACGATCGAATTCTCTGCTCGCACATTGATGACGCTGGCCGAGGATGCGCAACAAAACTTTTGTGGACACGAGTGCAGGGCGGCGTAATCCACTCACTGAAGGGCACCACTCTTTCTGAACTGGTGGCCTTTACCCGTCGTAATACCAAGGCAGACCGTGCCGGCCAGACGCTCACCGTCTGATCCGCCGTCCGCCGCCATTAGAACAACCCACGAGCAGGAAGAGACATACCCATGGCCGATATCGAAATTCGCAACCTCCACGCTTCAGTTGACGGCAAGGAAATTCTCCGTGGCGTAAACCTTGAGGTCAGCGCCGGAGAAGTTCACGCGCTGATGGGACCAAACGGTTCCGGCAAGTCAACGCTCGCCAACGTGATCATGGGTCATCCTGCTTACGAGGTGACTGAGGGCAGCATCACTTTCCTGGGCGAGGACATCACAGAAGCTTCCCCAGACGAACGGTCCCGCGCTGGCGTATTTATGGCCTTCCAGTACCCGGTTTCAGTTCCGGGCGTGACGGTCACCAAGTTCCTCCGTTCCGTAATGAATGCCCATCGTGAGGCTCGCGGCGAAGAGGCAATCAGCCTCAAGGAATTCCGCCAGACGGTTGAGGCAGCCATGGAGCTGACCAAGGTTCCCAAGGAGTTCAGCAGCCGGTACCTCAACGAAGGTTTCTCCGGCGGAGAGAAGAAGCGGATGGAGATCCTCCAGCTTGCGCTTCAGCAGCCACGCCTTGCAGTCCTTGATGAGACTGACTCAGGACTTGACATTGATGCTCTTCAAACCGTTGCCGAGGGTGTGAACGCGGTTGCTGGCGAGCAGGGAGACAAGATGGGAATCCTCATCATCACTCACTACCAGCGAATCTTGAGCCTTGTGAAGCCAACCCACGTGCACGTTCTTTACAAGGGTCGGATCGTCAAGGAAGGCGGCCCGGAGATCGTTACGCAGCTTGAGGCCAAGGGCTACGGCTGGATCGAAGAGGAGGTCGGGGCCTCCGCATAAGCGGCCCCGTCCTTCATGTCAACGCCGGCGGGTGCTCACCGTGATTGATCACGCCGCCATTGCAGCCCAGTTCCCGTTTCTCATGGAAACGGAAGGGGATGTTCCAATCGCTTACCTCGACTCGGGGGCAACAGCGCAGAAGCCTTACGCGGTGCTAGCGGCAATGCGCGATCACGTTGCGCTTCACAACGCCAATGTGCACCGTGGGGTGTACCCGCTTGCAGTCGAGTCAGATGCACTCTTTGAAGGTGCGAGGGAGAGGATCGGCGCGCGCTTTGGTCGCATCCCCGAGGAGACGGTTTTCACGAAGAACGCCACTGAGGCGATCAATCTTGTCGCGCACTCATGGGGTCGCTCAAACGTTGGGGAGGGCGACCTGATCGTTACGACCCTGATGGAGCACCACGCCAACATCGTCCCATGGCAGATGCTCGCTGAGGCCACCGGATGTGAGCTTGGCTGGGTGGAGGTTGATGCAGAAGGGCAGCTCGACCTTGCAAGCTTGGACGCGTTGCTGGAACGGAAGCCAAAGCTTGTTGCAGTAACTCATGTATCGAACGTCCTCGGGACGATCAATCCGATTGAGGAGATCGCCCGGAGAGTCCACGCGGCCGGCTCACTGCTCTTGGTTGATGGCTGCCAGGCAGCCCCGGCAATGGACTGTCGCGCAGCCGCCGAAGCAGCCGACTTTTATGTGATTACGGGCCACAAGGTTTACGCCCCGACGGGAATCGGAGTGCTGTTTGGGAGGCGCGACCTGCTTGCGGCGATGCCGCCGTTCATGGGTGGCGGGGACATGATCCGCACTGTCACCCGCGAGGGCGCGACTTGGAATGACCTGCCGTTCAAGTTTGAGGCTGGAACTCCGCCATTTGTTCAGGCGACAGCGCTGGCAGCCGCATTCGACTGGATCGACGACATTGGAATTGATGACATTCGCGCCCATGAGCATGGACTCGTTGAGCAGACGCTCAGCGCCTTCTCCCAGATGGGTGACATCAAGGTTTTTGGTCCGGCCAGCGCGGACGACAGGGGTGCACTTGTCACCTTTGCGGTTGACGGCGTCCACCCACACGATGTGGCGGAGATCCTTGGCCGCGCTGGAGTATGCGTGAGGGCAGGCCATCACTGCGCCGGCCCGCTGATGGACGAGCTTGGCGTCTCCTCAACTACCCGCGCGTCTTTTGCCGTTCACAACAGCAGCGAGGATGTTGACCGTCTTGTTGCTGCGCTCGGCGACGTCCGTAGAATCTTTGGGGACTGACATGGAAGAAGAGCTTTACCGCGAACAGATCATTGAGCATTACAAGCGCCCCCATAACTGGGGCGAGCTTGACCCTGCCGATATGGAAGCTCAGGACAACAACCCTCTCTGTGGTGACAACCTGAAAGTCCAGATGAATGCGGACGCCAATGGCGTCGTGACCGCGGTTGCTTTCTCCGGTGACGGATGCGCTATTTCACAAGCGTCTGCGTCACTGATCAGTGACGAGATTGTCGGGATGAAGGTTGATGATGTCGCCCGTCTTGACAAGTCCGCCATTTTGGACTTGCTCGGGATTGACATCAGTGCGACCAGGCTGAAGTGCGCGCTGCTTTCACTCAAGGTTTTGAAGAGCGCAGCCGTTGGTGGCTCAGTGGACTGGGAGACTGATTCTCCCGTCGCTAAGCCGCCCACTGACGGCTGAGTAAACAACTAGCTGAAGGGTTGCCCTCGGCTTGAGTTGCTTCGGGGCGGTGCGACTCAGCGGATACGGATTACAGGCTTGCCGATTGAGTCACGGTCCTCAAAGAACCGGACTGCGTCGACGCCGTGCTCCAGATCAAACACCGGCCCCGCAGGGGGTTTGAGCAGTCCAGCCTCAAACCATTTCATCAGGTCCGTGTGGGCTTCTTGGGCAAGGTTCGGCTCAATCGGGATAACGCCACCCCAGTTCACACCAATGACATCAAGGTGTTTGAGAAGAAGGCGGTTGACCTTCACCTCTGGAATCCGCCCTGCCGCAAAACCGATGACCAGTGCCCGGCCGAAAGGCGCCATGCACCGCAAAGACCCGTCGAACATGTCTCCGCCAACAGGGTCAACGACAACATCAACGCCGCGGCCTCCGGTCAGTTCCTTCACCTCGGCAATCCAGTCGCCGGCAGAATCCACTGCGTGATCGGCGCCCGCTTCAAGGGCGGCGGAGCGCTTCGCTTCCGTTGACCCGGTGGCGATGACTAGTCCAGCGCCAAGCGCCTTCGCAACTTGAATTGACGCAACGCCAACGCCGCCTGACGCGCCATGGACCAAAACGGTTTCACCTTCGGCAAGCCGCCCACGACGGACCAATGCAAGGTGGGCTGTTTGGTAGTTGATCGTGAAACCTGCGGCGGCCTCGTCGCTGAGCGAGTCGGGGATGGGGAAGGTTGTGACGAGCGGGGCGAGCACTGTTTCTGCCCAGCCTCCAAAGAGGGATGAGGCGATTACGCGCTCGCCTGTGTCGCGCCGGATGCCGACCAGTTCCGTGCCCGGAACGAATGGAAGGGGAGGTTTGATCTGGTACTCGCCCTTGGTGATCAGCATGTCCACAAAACCAACGCCTGCAGCTGACACGTCGATCTTTGCGAAGCCGTCAATCAGTTCAGGTTCGGGCCATTCGCCGAGGTGCAGCGAATCAGGGCCGCCTGTCTCTGTCATCACAAGTGCGCGCATTGGCGGCGAGTCTACGCTGTCGCCCTTGCTGGCGATGAACTGAGGCGCGCTGTGGCCCGGACTCTCGCTAGACTCCCAAGTCCATCTCCTACCGCTGCGGTAGGACATTGGGAAAGCCTCCATCTGATGACAGAAACAATCACAGTCTGCGAAGTCTCCGAACTCCCAATAGGCGAGCGTAAAACCGTTGCCTGGGAGGACATGGAGATCCTTGTCGTGAACTACGACGGGGAGTTGCTCGCGATTGAAGACCGCTGCTCACACGATGACGGCGACCTGGCCGAAGGGGAGATCGACACAGACCGCTGTGCGATCGAATGCCCCCGCCACGGAGCGCTCTTTGACCTCCGTTCCGGAAAACCACTTTCTTTGCCCGCTTACAAGCCCGTGAAAGCCTTCGCAGTGAAGGTTGACGGGAACACGATCACCCTGGAGGTCGACTGACATGACGCAAGGTCCCGACGCAGCAACAGCAGCCGCAGTTGAACCGGATGAGAACGAGGGTCTCCGTGAGATCAACTCTGACTACGACGAGAAGTTCGGCTTTCACGATCCTGAGAACTACCTTTTCAAGGCACCCAAGGGACTGACCCGCGAGCTTGTAGCGCAGATCAGCGCGTTCAAGAATGAGCCGCAGTGGATGCTCGACTTCCGCATGAAGTCACTCGACAACTTCCTTGCCCGCCCAATGCCTACATGGGGCTCCCCAATGCTTGCCGACGTTGACTTCGACAACATTCACTACTTCGTTCGGGCCTCAGAGCGTGTCGAGCGTTCATGGGATGACGTGCCAGAAGATGTGAAGAACACTTTCGATCGCCTTGGTATTCCGGAGGCCGAGCGCAAGTTCCTTGCCGGCGTTGGCGCCCAGTATGAGTCAGAGGTCGTCTACCACCAGATTCGTGAGGATCTGGAAGAGCAGGGCGTGATCTTCAAGGACATGGACTCAGGGCTCCGTGAGCACGAGGACCTCGTTCGTGAG
>JAPLCH010000215.1:18832-20544 GCA_026392325.1 Solirubrobacterales bacterium
ACGACAACAAGCTTGCGGCGCTCAACAGCGCGGTCTGGTCGGGCGGTTCGTTCGTTTACGTCCCACCGGGCGTTCAGGTCGAAATGCCCCTTCAGGCTTACTTCCGCATCAACACGGAGAACATGGGCCAGTTTGAGCGGACATTGATCATCGCTGACGAAGGCTCATATGTTCACTATGTAGAAGGCTGCACGGCTCCCACCTACTCATCTGATTCGCTGCACTCAGCCGTCGTTGAGCTGATCGCCAAGCCTGGCGCACGGATTCGCTACACGACCGTCCAGAACTGGTCGCAGAACGTCTACAACCTGGTCACCAAGCGCGCTGTTGCTGAGACTGACGCAACAGTTGAATGGGTTGACTGCAACCTCGGGTCGAAGCTGACGATGAAGTACCCAGCCGTCTACCTAACTGGTGAACGGGCCCACGGCGAGATTCTTTCAATCGCGTTCGCAGGCAAGGGTCAGCATCAGGATGCGGGCGGAAAGATCGTCCACGCGGCTCCCAACACGACATCGAACATTTTCGCCAAGTCAATTTCCAAGGACGGCGGACGTTCCAGCTACCGCGGCCTGCTTGAGATTGCAGAGGGCGCGCACGGCTCAAAGTCCAAGGTTGTCTGCGACGCACTGCTCCTTGATGAGCACAGCCGCTCGGACACCTACCCGACAATTCGCATCGGGGATGATGATGTGACCGTTGGCCATGAGGCCACCGTGTCCAAGGTTGGCGACGAGCAGCTTTTCTACCTGATGAGCCGTGGGCTTACAGAGGAAGAGGCCGGCAAGCTGATTGTCAACGGTTTCATTGAGCCGATCGTGAAGGAACTCCCAATGGAGTACGCGGTTGAGATGAACCGTTTGATTGAGCTTCAGATGGAAGGGTCAATCGGATGAGCGGCGCTCCACTTCCAGAATTTAAGGGCCGCGCAGGCTGGGAATTCACTGACATCAGCAAGCTTGACTTTTCCGCCTATCCGGATACGGGTGAGGGCGACGCCGGGGCTGCTGGAGTCGAGAAGATCGTCCCTGACTTTGATGATGCGATCCGCATTGTTCAGGTGGATGGCACGACCATCGAGCTTCCCGACGGTCTTCCTGAGGGAGTCACCGTCACAAGCCTCGAGAAGGCAATTGCCGACGGCCTTGTGCCAGCCGGAAAGCCGGGCCAGCTTGTTGATTCCACAAAGGATGTTTTTGTTGAACGCAATGCAGCCGATGGCCGCGGTGGACTGTTTGTTCACATCGCGAAGGGCGTTCAGCTTGAGCGGCCGATTCAGGCCACAATCGTTCAGGCAACCTCGGGGACAACGCTCAATCAGCGAACCCTGATTGTTGCTGAAGAGGGATCCAAGGCAGAGGTCTGGGATCAGGTGCTTTCCTCGACAGACGACCTTGATGCGCTGATGACAACGATCGTTGAGCTGCATGTGGGCGACGGTGCAAACCTGCGCTACGTCGGAGTCCAGGGACTGTCAGAGAAGTCATACGTCTTTGGAACCCAGCAGGCAGAGATTGGCCGGGACGGAACACTTGATTGGGTTGCACTTGGTTTTGGTGCCGCAAAGGGCCGCGTGCGCATGGCTTCCCGCCTTGCTGGCCCGGGAGCCCATGGCAAGGTCACGGGTGCCTACGCAAGCCGTTGAAGCCAGAATATTGACTTCGACACATTCCAGGCGCACGCCGCTGCCAACTGCGTAAGCGACCTTGCTT
>JAPLCH010000023.1 GCA_026392325.1 Solirubrobacterales bacterium
CTGCAATGGACAGCGAAAGGTTTGAGATGTATGGGAACGGCCTGCCGGGGGCGTCGGCGAGTGGTGTGAGTACCGGGAAGATCCGTTCGTTGAAGTCACGGTCCAGAGCGGCAAGGTCACTTGGCCCGAGTTGGTCTGGCTCAACTATCCGGATGCCATTTGCAGCCAGCTGAGGGCGAATTTCGCCGTCCCAGAGCAGGCCGTGGCGGCTCATCAGTTCCTTCATTGATTGGCTGACCCGGTTGAACACTTCTTCTGGGGGCAATCCGTCGGCACTTCGTGCGTCAATGCCAGCGTCAAGCTGCTCGTGCACGCCGGCTAGGCGTACTTGAACGAACTCATCAAGGTTGGTTGCTGTTATCGCAAGGAACTTGGCCCGTTCCAGCAGTGGGGTTGTTGGGTCTTCAGCGAGTTGCAGCACACGGCTGTCGAACTCAAGCCATGAGACTTCACGGTTGTTGTAGAGCGCTGGGTCTTTGAGGTCCCTCGGGGAGCTTTGAGGTCCCTCGGGGAGCTGGATCCGTTGGCTGGCAACGCATCAGGGCTCGGAGTGGCGTTTGTTTGACTTGTCAGGCTTTCGCTCATCTGTCTCCGATGGTAGAGCCAAATCTGCTTCTCGACAGGCATTGCGAGCGGTCTGCCGGGCTTACTCGGGAGACCCCAGGCAAGCTGCGGTTCTTTGAGGCGACCCGAAGTGCCAACGGTGTAAGCCAGCTTCAACCATCGAACGCCCGATGTCAGCTTCTTGTTTTACCACCTGCAAACTGATAAGTTTCCGAGCTTCGAAAACTTTCAGGTTTTTGAGAACCGTTCCGAATGCAGCTGAATGGCTGCGAGGACCGTTGACCGCACCCTCGAATACATCCCCCCGCAGTGCAAGTCCCAACCTTGGGAATAGGTTCTCCCTGCGCGGCCGCCGGGCAGCCCCACTTCTGCTCGCAGCCCTGATTTCGTTCGGCGCTGCGCAGGCCGCAGGGCAGGGGACTGCCGCTGCTGAGTTTGGCTCAGGTCCCGAGTGGAGCCAGTCTGAGTACACCCGTTGTGGTGGGCTCAGCAACGGCTCATACGAGGGTCTGGTCACTAGGTCTGTTTGGTCTGTCAAGCCGGGCGTTCAATGGCGCGCTGCGTCGCTGTTTTGCATCGCCGCCGATCACGCAACGCAGCTAGTGAAAGCGCACCTGTCCGGCGCACTAATCACGCGCTCCAACCTCCACAACGTCAATCTGGCCGGCGCAGACCTTTCTGGGGCGACACTTGTCGAGTCAAATTTCCAGAGGGCCAACTTGAAGGGCGCAAACTTCACGGATGCCATCTTCGGGCCAGAGCTGACCGACGAGCAGAAGGCGTTCATCAAGAATGCCAAGAACGGCTGGCGTAAGCATCTTCTTAAATCGCGCAAGGTCGGGACGGCCATCGCCAAGGGGAACGGAGTCTTCGGTGCGGGATGCACGGCTGGGGTGCTCCCGAAGGCAGTCTGTAGCCGATTCAAGATGGCTTACGACGAGACACAGTCAATTATTGACGAAGCAATCATCAAGTACGACAAGGCGGGCCGCCTTCAATCGATCACTAATTCGTGGAACGACCTGTTCAACCCCGCTGACGGACTCATGTCCGACTCGATGAAGGCCATGCAGTTCAAAGATTCGAACGGAGTTGGACAGTGGTGGTCGCTCCAACCCGGCAGCCAAGCCTCTATGGATCTTGGAATCCAAGACTCCGCTTTGGATACCCCGGACGAGATCATTAAACGTGGCAACAAGATCCAGTCGCTGTCTAAAAACCTCGATGAGCAGCTTGAGCGTTGGAAAATGCTTGACACTTCCCGGGGGGCGGGCGGTCTTACCGCAGGGGAGCGGCAGACGTTCGAGCAAGTCATCCGAATCAAGGCTGACGTTGATGCATTAGCTCAAAAGAATTCCGATCAGATCTACTCGAGTTTCAACCGCGAGTCGATGGCATCAGCGAAGGTCGATGCCGATGCTGCCAAAGCAGAGCTCGCCAGCGCCCGCGAGCTTTTGGAGGAGAATGCGGGCCTCAAGAACGACCCCTATTTTGCGGCAAGTTACAAAAACTATCTGCTGGCTGTTACTAAATCGGATGGTGCCAGCAAGGTTGTAAGTAAGTGGGAGACGGCAGCTCTGCGAGCAATCGCCAGAGGCGAAGGCGATGCTCTCGTCATTAATGGGGTGCCCCAGGTGCTGGAGGAGGTCGTGGATGGGTTTTCGATGGACGTCGCCAAGCTCTCCCCGCTCCGGATCGCTCCCCCATCTGGTCTTCTGAACAAACTCAGGTCGGCAGCGAGCGGCAGCCTTGCGAAGGTCGGAGGCAAATTGCTGGAGGCCCCGTTCAGCATCATTCAGCTTGATAAGGCTATTCCCGACAGTGTGATGTTCCCCCACCTTGATTTCAGCGATGCTGATTTGAGCGGGACAAACTTCACCGGCGCAACCCTCAACTCCCCTGATTTCAAGCGCACAAACCTCTCCGGTGCGACGATGGTTGAAACGGCAATATTGGGTGCCGACATCGAGGGGACAGACTTCGGCACCGACGGAGGCACGATCAGCGGCATCTATGCGCGGAACCTTGAAGGAACACCCTCACGACTGCCTGTCGGCTGGCAGATCGAAAACGGAGCGCTCATTGGGCCGGGGGCAAATCTCGAGGGCGCAGACCTTTCCGGCCTTGACCTGAGCGGGATCAACCTGAGCGGGGCTGACCTCACTGACGCGGATCTGGGTGAGACCAATCTGACCGGAGCGAATCTGCTCTTGGCCACCCTTGCCGGAGCAAACCTCAGTGGTACGAACCTCAAGGATGCGATCGTCGAAGGGGTAGATCTCTCGGCATCGGATTCGTCAGACGTCGTGCTCAACGGGGTCAAAACCGGCGGTCTGAAAGGCGAGTTCGCCACAGTCCCCGAGGGCTGGTCGCTCGTCAATGGGCCAGCCAATGGGTCACTTGTAGGACCGGGTGCTGACCTGACCGGAGCTGACCTCACTGGGGTTGATCTGGTCGGGCGGTGGCTGGTTGGAGCAAACTTCACCAATGCGCTGCTGACTGGGGCAAACCTGACCGACTCGCAGCTTCAAGGCGGCATCTTCTCCGGTGTTTCAGGGCAAGGTGTTACTGGCGCTGAGGCAATCAGCTCGGGCTCGGTAATCAACGGCCGATTCATTGCCGACCATCCCGATCTGCGAGGAGCCAACCTTGATGGGGTTGACCTTTCAAACATTGACTTAACTGGAGCTCGCTCAGGTGGCATCACCGGAACCCCCACGGCCCTGCCAACCAATTGGCACCTTGTCTCCGGTTTCCTTATCGGCCCAGGAGCGGACCTTTCGGGAGCAAATCTCGGCGGAGTGGACTTGCGGGATGTCCTGCCGGCGCTCGAGACGTTTCAGACGACCGAATGCTGGCAAGAACCTTCGCCTTGCAACCGTTCTCGTTGGGTTCATGACGATGGCTACAAGGTCGTCACCCGAGACCAACCAGCCGGTCTGATCAGCACGAAGTCAGGCGGGATCACAGGAACTCCGATGCTTCCGAGCGGTTGGCAGGTTGCCAACGGCTACCTGGTTGGTCCATACGCTGACTTGACTGGTGCCGACTTGACTGGAACAAGTCTCGCTGGAGGGTCTCTGAATTGGGCCGACTTCACAAACGCAAACTTCACAAACGCGAACCTCAGGAATGCGAACCTCACCAATGTCGACTTCGGCAGCCGACGCAAAAGCCCATCCGGCATGGAAGGGCTTCAATCCGGCGGTGTGACGGCAACCCCGGGCCATTTCTATCTGCCTGACGGCTGGGTGCTTGCTAGCGGTTATCTGATCGGACCAGGGGCTCACCCAACTGGCGACTTGAAGGGCGGCATGGACCTGACTGGCGCCGACCTCTCCGGAGCGAGTCTTTCGGGCAGTGGGACAACCGGTACTTGGATTGGTCCAGTCAAATGGAGCCAAAGGCCTGCCGTTCTGCCGTCTGGCTATCAATTTGTTAACGGAGGTGGCGAGGGCGGCTATCAGCCAACCGATAACACTTACCTCATTGGTCCTGGCGCCGACCTAAGTGGGGCTGAGATCAGCTGCGTTGGCGATTACGCCGAGTCCCAGGGACTGACCTACTTCAAGAAGATAGTTGGGATGGCCGATGTGAACACGGTCACGCGCCCCAACATCGTTCCCTCTGGCACGAGCCTGCAAGGCGTCAACTTCACAGGCGCCAAAATCCGTTACTGCGATTTTGATGGTGTCAACCTGATCAACGCAAACTTCCACAATGCAGTCGGGGATTACCTCAAGTTCACGCTCGACACCAACCTCTTCGGCACAAGCTTCCGAAACGCGGACATGACGACAAGCACGAGCCTCATTATCAATGCGGATACGTCGGACGCCGACCTGACTGGTGTCAAAGTCAGTTACAACAGAGAGAGTAGGCGTGTGTTGCTCCACTTGCGGGCGCTGGCCTGTAGAGCGGACATTACATTTGGCTACGCATATTGGAGCCAGAAATTCTGTGACAACTGGTGGCGCGAAACAGCAGACTTGCGCGTTTACCACGGATGCAATGACTTCTGGGATTGCTTTGGTTCAGGTTTTCATCTTGACGATGTCGATCGCGGCAAGATCCAGGACCTGCCGATCACGATGCCGGACAATGTCAGGGAAATATCGCTTGATCCGCCAGGCTCACGGCTAGCCAGCATCTTGAGTTCAGTGATACCGATAATCATCGAAGCAGTAGCTGAGGGCGGCGTGGCTGGCGCGCTGATCGGCACGGGTCAAGCTCTGCTGGAGGGGTTCACTCATCCCGGCTTCACACTTGATAGCGGAGCGTCTGAAGCTCCTACGAACGTGCGGGCAGTACCACTTCAGACCCCGCCAGATTCCGCACCAGAAGACCGAAATTGGGTTGATTACGGGACTCGATTTGACACCGGGAGCTGGATGACGGTGAGCCTTACGCCACCAAAATTTGCGGGCAGTGCCGTAAGCGGGTACCGGATCTCACTGTGTCGTCCGAACGACATTTACGCGTGTGCACCGACGGCGGCATACACATACAACTCAAGTGGCACAGTTCAAGTCCCTGACATCATGGGCGACCCGGCAGGGTTCCGCTTGCGCGTTCAGGCATGCAACGAAAGGGGTAAGTGCGGCCCGTACTCAGATCCGTCTCCCGTGACGCAAAG
>JAPLCH010000014.1:0-1163 GCA_026392325.1 Solirubrobacterales bacterium
GTTACGCATTGGATGTTTGACGGTGCGGTACTTGGCAAGGGCGCAGCTGGACCAAGCATCAATGATCTTTACTTCTGCACGCTCATTGGTCTTGGCGTAACTGCCCTCCTGTTTGTCATCACCGACTACTACACCTCCACGCGTTTCGCGCCGGTGAAGAAGACGGCTGAGGCATCACAGACAGGCCACGCAACGAACATCATTCAGGGACTTGCTCAGGGCTATCAGGCAACTGCCCTCCCAGCGATTGTTCTCTGCGCAGGGATCTACGGATCATGGAAGCTTGCTGGCGGCGGAGCCGACGGCATCTACGGAATCGGCGTTGCAGTAATGGCGCAGCTTTCCCTCTGCGGGCTCATCGTTGCCCTCGACGCATTCGGACCAATCACAGACAACGCTGGTGGCATTGCCGAGATGGCAGAGCTTCCAGAAGAAGTACGCGCTGTGACAGATCCACTCGATGCGGTTGGCAACACGACCAAGGCTGTAACCAAGGGTTACGCCATCGGTTCAGCTGCTCTTGCCGCACTTGTTCTCTTTGCAGCGTTTGAGCGCGAGGTCAGCACGTCAGCTGGCAAGGTGTTCGACTTCTCAATCGGCAATCCAGAGGTTCTCATTGGACTTCTGATTGGCGGCATGATGGTCAACCTCTTCGCTGCTCTCTCAATGGAAGCCGTAGGCCGCGCAGGCGGTGCGGTTGTTGAAGAGGTACGCCGACAGTTCCGTGAGAAGCCAGGCATCATGGACGGGACAGAGCGTCCTGACTATGCAGCCTGCGTTGACCTCGTAACCAAGTCAGCTCAGCGCGAGATGATCATCCCAGCACTGATCCCGATCGTCGTAACGACAATCGTTGGACTGGTCAGCATCAAGGCCCTCGGCGGACTCCTCATGGGCGTCATCGTTGTCGGCGTGTTCGTTGCAATCTCAATGACTGCAGGCGGTGGAGCATGGGACAACGCCAAGAAGCTCATTGAAGACGGCGCCTTTGGTGGCAAGGGAACCCTTGCTCACGAGGCATCGATCACTGGCGACACGGTTGGCGATCCATTCAAGGACACCGCTGGACCAGCGATCAACCCAATGATCAAGGTTGCAAACATCGTCGCGATCCTTCTGATCCCGATCATCACCTAGATTCACCAAGATTCAAACCAGCCCGT
>JAPLCH010000014.1:1246-4264 GCA_026392325.1 Solirubrobacterales bacterium
TTTTGTTCCTGGGTGGAATTGGTAATCCGAGCTACCCGGCGGCATGTTGCCCGAGAGGAGCTGGCCACTTCGCGGCTGAGGGTGCTTACTAGGGGGCGATTGGCTTCGGCTCTAGCCGGCGTCAGGAAGGGGCCACATGAGTGGCGCGGAGCGTCAGCTGACGGGCTTGAGACCAGCGGCTGCGCAGGCAGCCGTAAGACCAGGGAGACCGAATGCTTCTACCGGACCGAGCGAACCGACGGACAGAGGCCCGGTCGTACTGAGCGTACGACCAGCAAAGTCAAGGAATGCAGCCGTCAGGTCATATCCGTTGGGACCATTCAGCTCCACTGTGGAGAGAACTGTTCCGTCGGACGCCAACGCTTCGGCGACTGCCACGGAGCTCGATTTGGCACGTTCTGAAAGTGTGGGTCCGCCAGTGGAGCCTGGGAGCGCCTTGCGAAGGGCTGCTGATATAGCGGCCTTTGAACCTGGGATCTTGGTGAAGCCGGCAAGCGCGGCGGCGCCGTAGCGAATTGGGGCAGTTTTCGGACCGAACCAACCCAGGTATGCGCCGACATCGGTTACCTCCGGCGCGATCCTGGGGATGGCGAAGTGTTCAGAGGAGCCGATCGAGAGTCCGACCCGGGGACCAAGCTTGGTCTCAAAGCGGTGATCTGAGCTTGCGCCTCTGATAGTGCGGAGTCGGCCTCCACGGAACTCGAAGCCGGGTGTAAGCATGGCCCCGGCCAATGAGGCCATGGTTCCGCCACTTGCCCCGAAGCCACCCTGAAAGAAGTAGCCAACATTGACGCGCGTTGCATCTGGTCCAGCCTGTTCAAGGGCCATCGCAGCAGCGAGGTTGCCGGGAACATAGTCGTAGCCAAAGGAGGTGATGGCACCAATGTCTGACGCCTTTGCCTGGCTGTCCGCCTCGAAAACTCTCCGGATCCAAGCTGGCTCACCTGTCGAGTCCACGTAATGGGCGCCCTTGGCCAATGCGGCCTGTAGAGCGGGCTCACCGAGGCGGATAAACGGCCCGACCGTGGTGACAAGTGCATCGCCCTTCTCAAGGATTTGGGCGATTGAGGCCGGGTCGGTCACATCTGCCGTTGCGGTCTCCAATCCACCAAGTTCTGAGGCCAGTGCCTCGAGCTTTTGTGGGTTGCGCGCGACCAGAAGAGGCTTGGCTCCGGATACCACCATGCGGCGGGCTGTCAGCTCACCCGTGTAACCGGTTGCCCCAAAAAGAATGATTCGTCCGGCCATGTCCACAACCCTATCCGTACCAAGATTGTTCTGTCAGTCACAACGGGATGCTGGGAGCGTAGGATCAGCGCTTATGGCCAGACGACTGCTACCCGGGCTGGAACGCGTACTTGGCGTCAACGCCCTGTTTGCGACCGCCTACGGCAATGTCGGGTCGTCCATCTACTACGCGTTGGGACTTGTTGCGAGCTATGCGCTCGGACTTACTCCCGTTGTCTTCGTGATCAGCGGCATCCTCTTCTACCTCACCGCAGCGACCTATTCCGAGGCGACATCCATGTACCCGGAAGCGGGAGGCTCATCAAGCTTTGCCCGGCATGCCTTCAATGAGTTCTGGTCCTTCTTTGCAGCATGGGGGCAGATGCTCAATTACACGATCACGATCGCGATCAGTGCTTTCTTCGTTCCGCACTACATTGGCGGTCTGTTCTGGGAGCCACTGAGGCATTCCCCAGGCGACATCATTGCCGCAATCGGGGTGATTGTTCTGCTCAGCATCGTCAACGTCCGCGGTGTTGAAGAGGCGGCCGGAGTCAACATTTTCCTCGCGGTTATTGACTTCGCCACACAGCTGCTGCTCGTTCTCGCAGGTCTCTTTCTTGTGTTTTCACCAGATGTCCTGATCCACAACGTGAACCTTGGTGTGGCGCCCACATGGACGAACTTCGTCATTGCCATCCCGGTAGGAATGATCGCTTACACGGGGATCGAAACGATCTCGAATATGGCGGAGGAGGCCCGCAGCCCCGGAAAGACCGTTCCTAAGGCGATTAACCGGGTTGTGATCGCAGTGTTCGCGATTTATGCCGTACTCCCCGCAGTCGCGCTCTCTGCGCTTCCTGTGACATGCGTGGACGGGAAGTGCCAGACGCAGTTGGGCATTCCGAGCGAGCAGGGAGGGTTCGCGGGAGATCCGGTTCTGGGAGTGGTCAAGCATCTGTCGCTTGGGGCTCTGCAGGGTCCCGCGGAGATCTATGTCGGCATCCTCGCGGCAACGATCCTCTTCATTGCCACCAACGCGGGGATCATCGGTGTCTCCCGGCTCGTTTATTCAATGGGCCTCCATCGGCAGGTGCCGGACAGACTGCGCGAGCTGCACCCCAAGTACAGAACTCCGTGGATCGGAATTCTTCTGTTCGGGGCGATTGCCTGCGTCGCCGTCATTCCAGGTCAAGCTGACTTCCTGGGCAACCTCTACGCGTTCGGGGCGATGCTTTCGTTCACGATCGCGCACGCCGCCGTAATCCGCCTCAGGACGTCGCGGCCGGACGTCAAACGCCCCTACAAGGGCCCCGGCAATCTGAGGGTGTTCGGACACGACCTGCCCATGTTTGCCGTCGTCGGAGGGATTGGCACTCTGTTCGCATTCGTGACGGTCACAGCCCTGCATGTCGATGTGGCACTTGCTGGTGTTGGCTGGCTTCTCACCGGAGTTCTCGTTTTCGTTGTGTTCCGAAAGTCTCAGGGGCTCGATCTGACCACCACGGTTACAGCCCATGTAGAGACTCCAGTACTGCCATTTGAGGCGGAATACGAGTCTGTCCTTGTTGCCTTGGAAGGGAAGGACTTTGACCCCGACCTGCTTTCGACGGCCAAGGCTCTTGCTGGAGAGAGCAACGGCGCCATTCATGTGCTCGTGACGATTGCCGTTCCTGCTGAGAGTCCGATTGACGCCCAGCTTCCGCAGCAGGAAGCCCGCGCCCTGGCTGTCATTGAGGAGGCCAAGGTCTCGGGAGGTCGTCGGGTCACGGGGGACTGGGTGAAGGTCAG
>JAPLCH010000014.1:4332-4635 GCA_026392325.1 Solirubrobacterales bacterium
AGTGATCGTTGATTTGGCAAAGGCAATGAACTCACGTGCGATCGTCATGCCGGCCCGACAGCGGCCGGGCGGGGCTCCCTTGAGCCGGACGCTTGACACGGTCCTCGCTGAACGGCCGTGTCGAGTAATTGTTCAGTCCATTCCAGAGGGCGACCAGCGGAAAGCTGCAGGGGGGAAGGTCAGATGAGCCAACCTGGAGTCCACAGGTCAACTACCCGGTTCCTCTCCGTGGCGATGGTGCTGGTCGGCATTGCGCTGATCGTGAGGGCTCTTACGGGTGGGGGGACGATCATCTCCCTCGGG
>JAPLCH010000091.1:0-8643 GCA_026392325.1 Solirubrobacterales bacterium
AGCGTGGGCCAGATATGGCGCCGAGTAAGTTGCGGTCAGCTTCTTGGCTGCTGCGGCAATAGCTGGAGTGGGGTTGCCTTTGGACTTGGCTGAAAGCGCTTTGCCGCTTGTCATCAGGGCCGAGGCGTTGGCCTTCATTGTGGCCGAGTCAACTGCCGCCGTCGTGGGAGCGTCTATCCAGGAAACGTTTACGGAGCGGGCCGCGCGCATGGCGTCCCAAGTGGTCTTGGATGTCACAGCAGCGATGCCGATGTACTTGCCAGCGTCGTTTTTGAGCTTGACTATCTGGACGCCTGTGGGGGCTTTGCCGACCGTCCCCAGCGTCTGGCCGACTTTCGGCGCAAGACGGACTGCAGCGTTGAGCATCCCAGTGAGTCGTACATCAATCCCGAAGATGGCTGAGCCGTTGACCTTGGACGGAATGTCAAGGCGCTTGACCGACTGGCCGATTAGGCGAGGGGATCCGTCCGCCAGGAGTGGCGGGTTGGGTGGGACTGAGAGTGCACCTGCGGCAGCCGCAAGCTGTCCGTAGGTGGCGGTCTTGTTGGTGCTCGTGTTCTTCACGACGCCGGCGGTCGCGGTGTACTGCGAGCGCGTTCCACCGCCTAGTCCGGTGATGGAACGGTCGTTCATGGCTGCGCTTACAAGCATTTCCCTAGCCTGGGCACCCGCCTTGCGCAGACCCTCGTAGTAGGCGCGGATTGATGTGCTTCCTGCGGTCCCCTGTGATCCAAAGAGTCGGTTGGTGAACGCCGGCTTTGCATCGCCAAGCTGCATCTTGACCTTTGACCAGTCAACCATCAGCTCTTCAGCCACGATCTGCGGGAGTGCGGAGCTGACTCCTTGGCCCATTTCCGTGCTTGGGCAGATGATTGTCACCAGTTCGTCGGTCCCAATTGAGATCCATGTTCCGATGTTGCCTCCAGACGCAGCTGCCTTCGCAGTACCTGTGGCGAAAGGCACTGCAAGGACGAACGCTCCGCCGACCATGCCGCCCACGAACTGGCGACGGGAGACGGATGCGTCAATCACCTTCTCCAGCGAGTCGCCAAGGACCTCCGTTCGGCGGCTCATGCCATGCCTGCTGCGCGCTTGATTCCCTTACGCACCCGCGGGTATGTTCCGCAGGCGCAAATGTTGCTCATTGCTCCGTCTATCTCCGCATCGGTCGGTTTCGGATTTTGCCTTAGGAGGCTCGCGGCCGCCATCAACATTCCCGATTGGCAGTACCCGCACTGTGGGACCTGCTCTTCAATCCACGCGGCCTGAAGTTTGCTGTTGAGGGACGAAAGGCCCTCGATAGTTGTGATCTTGCGTTGGCTGGCTTCGGAGATGCTGACTTCGCATGACTTCTCGACCTCCCCGCCTACGAGGACTGCGCATGCCGAGCAGCGTTCAATGCCGCAGCCGTACTTCGTTCCCGTTAGCCCCAGAATGTCGCGTAGTGCCCAAAGAAGCGGCATGTCGGACGATGATGGAGTGACGGTGTGGTTCTTACCGTTCACGTTGAGGGTGTAACTGGGCATGCGCGCTCCTTGATCAGTTTCGGGCCGGAAACCGACTGCCCGCTTTTGCACGATCCAAGAAATAACTTCCGTGATCGCCTGTCAAGCGGATTACAACAGGCTTTCTTGTCTCTTTCCTAAGGCTTTGACCGCCAGAGGCTCAGTCGTCGGTGTTGCGGCGCAGCCGCTTGGTTTCCCCTCGACGCTTCTTCGACTTGATGCGTTTGTCAACAGAGGATCGGCTTGGCTTCGTCTTGCGACGGGGTGGAGCGGGAGGTGCAAATGCCTCTGTCAGCAGGTCAACAAGGCGCCGTTCTGCCGATTGCCTGTTCTGCAGCTGAGAGCGCTGTTCAGATGATGTGACGGTCACTGTGCCGTCAACGAGCCGTGACTCGACTCGGGAGTCAGTGGTGTTCACTCCTTGTCCGCCTGGTCCGGAGGAGCGAGAGAACCTCAGGGAGAGCTCCGCGCAGGGAATTGCATCTCGGTCGTTGATGATCAGTGCGTCGGACACAGATGGAGTGTCCCGGCTGGATCAGTAAGAGAGCCGGCTTGGCTTCCAGCCTGCCGATCCCTTGGCATGGAGCCCTCAGTCCCACTTTCCCTGTTGAAGGTCCTGATGGACATGGTGGCGCTCGAGTCTGTGTCTCAGGCGGCCGTCCTCCTCATGACGCAGGTGGCGTGACTTCTTCCTTGCCCTGCGAAGGGCCTCCACTCCCATCAAGGCGCCTCCGGACCTTGCCATTGCCAGCAGGTGGCGTCTGCGCTTCTCGCCGGACTTTGAACGCTTGCCATTGGTGTGGGGCATCTTGCCTGTCTCCTGTCGTCTCGACCTGGCTTCCGCCACGTGCTGTGGCTTCTAACTCCAGAGTGCCCGGATGTGGTGCTCAGCGGTAAGCATTTTGAGATGCGACGTTTGCTCACGAGGTAGGCTCCAGCGTCTGATGGCAGGAATTCGCGACACGCTTACCCGTAAGACAGGTCCAAAGCTGATCATCGCGTCGGCTGGAGTCAAGGCCCCGCAGCGAATGGCCGCAGCAAGGCTTCGAAAGACTGGTGGACGGGAGCGCGTGGAGCTCTTTTGCGCTTTGGATGACCCCTTGAGTGCCGTTGCGCTGATCGGCCTCGCAGAGCGGCTCCAGGACCGCCGTGTGGAGCTTGTGGTGCTTCCTGTCGTGTCCCGCGGGATGGAAGGTGACCCGGCGATTGAGTGGAAGCGGAAGTTTTCCGTGATTGACGCGACCCGGCTCGCAGCCAGAGACGGAATCCGGTTCACACGCGACGCCATCATTCAGCCATCAACAACGAAGTATCTGGCCGAGTGGATTTCAGCACGTGAACCTGCCACGGCCGTGACCAACTTCGCAATAGAGGCCAGCAGGCAGATTTGGGTTGACGGAGTTGACCCGGCCGACGAAGGTCACTTTGCAGAGCTTTGGGATCGCATTGTTGGAGGAACGCCGCCAGGGCCTGGCACGGGGCGGATCGCGCTGAACCAGTCACTGATGAGGAAACGTGGACCGTATGACACTCCTGCAGCGTGTCTCCGGGGCCAGTGGTTTTTTGCGCATGAACGCCTTGACCGGATTGCCCAGACCCTTGACGAGCTCGGCTGGAAGGTCGGCGCATGAGTCCGACCGAGCCAATTGAGTACTTCTTCTCCTACCGCAGCCCCTACTCGTACCTGTCAGTTCCGCGTGTCTATGCGCTTCCGGACAGCTACGCAGTCAACATCGTCTATCGGGGAGTGATCCCTATGGTGATGCGCGGCCAGGCTGTCCCACGCGAGAAGGGAATTCACACACTCCGCGACACCAAACGTGAGGCGAATGCTCTCGGCATGCCTTTCGGTCCCGTCTACGACCCTGTCGGCGAAGGGGCAATGCGATGCCTTCTTGTCGGCGAGTACGCGGTTGACAAGGGTCTTGAGCGGGAGTTCCTGCTGTCTGCGAGTCAGGGGATTTGGTCTGAGGCTGTTGACGTCTCAACGGACAAGGGTTTGCGGCTGGTTGCCGAGCGCGCAGGACTTGACTGGGAGGGTGTCCAGTCAGCGGTTGAAAATGAGGCTTACCGCTCCCGCGTTGATGGGAATGTCGCTGCCCTTGAAGGCCATGACCACTGGGGAGTCCCGACGTTCGTCTTCAGGGATGAGATTTTCTGGGGGCAGGACCGCATTGTTGACCTTGAGGTTGCACTCAAGGCCGCGGGCTTGAACCTCAGCCAGTAACGACCAGGTCCGCTCTGTCGGCGGGCTTGTTCTGCGCAATGTGCTCATCCTCTTGCGCCGCCCACGCATCCCACCTCGGAGCAAAGTCAGTCCAGTCGGGGCGTTGTTGGGCGCGCGCTTTACGCGACTGGTCATCTGCTTCGACCCAGACGAGCACTGAAGTCCAGTTTGCAAGTCCCACGGACCCGGCGCCACAGCCTTCAACGATCAGAAATGGTGGTGCGTCAAGGGTTGTCTCTGGACCCCAGGCCTTCGTGGTCCAGTTGTAGGCGGGGACCTTTGCTGTCTGCCCCTGGGAGAGTGGCATCAGGGCGTCAACCTGTGCGCGGAGTACGCCATTTGACAGGCCATCCCAGCCTCCGTAGAGGTCTTCCAGGTGGATGATGGGCGCGCCCTCCAATCTGGCAGCGACAGCAGTTGCAAGTGTCGTCTTGCCGGAGGCGCTTCGACCGTCAATGGCGATCACGCATGTGTCCCCGCATGCAGGAGAGGAACTCAGGGCCAGTTCAACCGTGACCAGTTCAGCGGTGGAGTCTGCAAAAGATGCTTTCCGCTGGCTGTTCATACGGGACTACGGCAGGTACTTGTTGGTCCAGAAGGCTGACCAGTCGGGCTCGGCTTTCAGCGGCTTGCCATCGGAGTCAGTCAGCAGTCCGTTGGAGTAGAGGAAGTGTCCGTACTTGGCCCACTGGTCGGCACTTTGAACGCCAACCTTTCCGTCAGATGTAGTCAGGTAGCCGCCGCTGGCAAGCAGCTCTTGACTCTCAGTCACCAGCTTGGCGTTCTTGAATGCCCCAGGGTTTGCTTTGACCATCAGGGCCGCAGCTTTGGCTGGGTTCTTGGCGGCGTACTCGTAACCCATCGTGGTCGCCTCCGTGAACGCTCGGGCAGTCTGCTCGTCTGCCTTGAGCCACTTGTTGGAAGCAATGATCAGAACCGAGTACTGCTTGGGGAACCCAAAGTCCTCAAACCTGAAGTACTTGAGTGGCTTGCCTGACTGCTTGGCCTCGACCCCTTCCCAAGTTGTGACCGGGATCGTGAAGTCGGCTGCCCCCGAATAGACGGCCTGGTAAGCGGAGGTGTTCAAAGTGATCGTCTTGAAGTTCCCCTTGCCACCCGCGTTCTGGATGACTGACTTCAACTCCGGTCCCTCATCTGGGCTGCCAAACCCTGCGTAGATTTTCCCATCAAGGTCCTTGGGCGTCTTGATGTCAGTTCTGTTTGCCCGGACGCCGATCGCGTAGGCGCTCTTTTGGTCCGGGGAGAAGATCGAGACAATGTCTTTGCCGGCTGCTCGGGCGTAGGCAAGCCCAGCTTGGTACGAGAACCCAACATCAGCCTTGCCAGCCGCGACCAGAGTCTCTGGGGGCGTTGACGCGTAAGGGAGGACCTTCAAGCTGATGCCACGATCCTTGTAGTACCCGAGCTCCTGTGCCACATAGACGCCCGTGTAATCCGTGTTCGGAGTCCAGGACAGAGCAACGCTGACCGTCTTGGGACTGTTGGAAGGCGCAGCCGAATGCGTTGCAGTGGTGCTGCCGCCGCACGCGGAGATGGCAAGGGCTGACGCGAGCGCCAGTAGGACGGGGGAGATGCGACGGAGGGTCATTTGGATCCTGAGGATGGAAGGGAAAGGTGGGTGAGTATCTCACTCTCCATCCGGGCGAACTGCGGCGTCTGGATCAGTTCGAGTCTGCGCGGTCGAGGAATGTCGATTTCCACGGTTGCCGCGACGGCAGCAGGGCGGTCCGAGTAGACGAAGACCCGGTCTGACAAAAAGACCGCTTCTCGCACATCGTGGGTGATCAGCACGACCGTCCAGCGATGCTTCTCCCACAGCCGCTCAAGCCAGTCCTGCATGGCGCGCCTTGTCAGCGCATCAAGGGCGCCAAACGGTTCATCAAGCAGGAGCACTGGCCGATCCATCAAGACCGTACGGAGCAATGCGACCCTTTGGGCCATGCCGCCGGAGAGTTCGCTCGGCCATGAGTCCTCAAACCCTTCAAGTCCGAAGCCTTCCAGGAATGGGAGCGCCCGCTCTCTGGCCTGAGCCCTTGGCGTGCCGCTGAGCTCAAGGCCAAGCGTTGCGTTGTCAAGGGCTGACCGCCAGGGAAGAAGCGCGCCACTCTGGGGCATCCATGCGAACTCACGACCGTGTTCCACAACAGGACGCCCTGCGACGCTCACATTTCCTGACTCAAGCGGGATCTCGCCGGTCAGCGCTGCAAATGTGGATGACTTGCCACAGCCGCTCGGGCCGACTATGGAAGTGAACTGTCCTTCCTCAACGGTGAATGAGAGTCCTTCGAGAACATGCAGGTCATCCCAATGGGCGGAGAGGCCTTGCACGCTGAGGCCAGCAGAGGTCATTTCGTTCCTTCCCAACGCCCGTCCGTTGCCGTGCGCCAAGGGATGACACGCCGTTCAATCAGGTGGGTCAGCAGGAAGAGTGCCAGGGTGACCGCGGATGTCACTGCTACGGCCGCAAGGACCAGATCCGTGCGGAACGAGTTTTTGGCGACCTGCATGTAGATGCCAAGCCCCTTTTCGGAACCGGCGTATTCAGCAAACACAGTTGCGACAACCGCGTATGTGATTGCGATTCTCAGGCCCGTGAAGAAGCTGGGCAGTGCTGTGGGAAGTCGCAGTTTTCGGAATGTGGCCCACCAGCCTGCTCCGATGGAACGGAACAGTGCGGCGGCGTCTGGGTCTGTTGTTGAGTAGCCCTCAACGAGCGCAACGGTGACGGGGAAGAAGGTCACCAAGGCGACCAGAATCAGCTTGGGCGTCAATCCGAAGCCGAACCAGATGACGACCAGTGGAGCAAGCACAACAATTGGCAGCGTCTGGCTGACTATCAGCGCCGGCATGACCGCCTGACGGGCAAAGTTCCAGCGGTCGATCAGCAGGGACAGCAGGAAGGCAGACACGGTGGCGAGCGTGAACCCGAGGGTTGTCGCCAACAGGGTCGGCAAGGTGTTTGCCCACAGGTCTCCCCGGTCATCCCACCCGGCGCGTGCAACATGACTTGGCGATGGAAGGACATCATTCCCAATGTGTCCCAGCGTGCAGTAGAGCTGCCATGTGCCGAGCAGCAGAAGGAAGAGGATTGTTGCCGGAATGGCGCGCCGCATTGAGGCAAGTAAACCCCACGTGGGGACGGGGCTATCCTCCCGTCGGCATGAAGGCACCCTTGTCAAGCAAATGGTCTCGCCGTCTTGTGTTCCTGGCAGCGGCACTTTTGGTCTCGGGGCTTGTTGCTCTGCTCATCACTCAAGTGCTTCTTGTTGATGAATCAGAGTCAGTTGACACGCGCCCAGCTGGAGCTTTCTACACAGCTCCGGACCCGGTGCCCTCTGGCCCGGCGGGGACGATCATCCGGTCACAACCGCATCTCGTCCCGAAGGCGATGGGCGCTCCTGTTGGCACCAAGGCAACGGCGGTTCTCTATACATCGCGCGACTACGTGACGGGCAAGCCAATTGCTGTCAGCGGTGTCATCTACCAGCCACCGCCCGGCCCACTCCCCAAGGGTGGTCGGCCGGTTGTCGCCTGGGCGCATGGCACAACGGGCATTGCCTCTCCGTGCGCACCGTCGCTTCAGGCGAACCCTTCTCAAGTAGCTCAACCGGGGTTTGCTGGCTTCCTCAATCAGGGGTGGGTTGTCGCGACCACTGACTACACGGGGCTCGGAACGCAGGGGCCACATCCGTATTTGATTGGCAACAGTTCTGGGCGCGAGGTTCTGGACTCAATCCGGGCAGCCCGCTTGTTGCCTGGTACTGGAGCAGGCGACCGTGCCATTGTCGCCGGCCATTCTCAAGGGGGACAGTCAGCTCTTTTTTCTGCCGCCCTGGCCAAGAAATATGCCCCGGAAATCAGGCTTCTTGGAGTATCAGCAGTCGCGCCGGCAGCGGAGCTGAAGGAGCTTCTGCAGTTGGATGCAAATGAGACTGCCGGTGTGATCGTGTCCTCGTTGGCTCTCTGGTCGTGGTCGCATACGCAGCCAGGGGCTGACCTTTCTGCGGTAGTGGGCAGGGAAGGGCGCGACCTGATTGATTCAATCGCAAGCCGCTGCATCAACTCCAAAAAGGGCTTGCTCGAGGATCTGCCTTCGGCAGCAGAGGCTTTGGCTTTGCACGCAATTGATCCGTCGAAGCTCCAGGCGAACCCTGCATGGGCGCGGATCGAGTCTGAAAACACTCCGCCCCTGCCTGCGAATGGACCACCTCTGCTTATTGCTCAGGGCACTGCGGACACGCTGATCCGGCCGCAGACAACCGCTCAGGTAGTGGCCACGCTCTGCGCCCGCAGGAGAGTGGTGCAGTCGGTTCTCATGCCGGGAGTTCAGCACCCAGATGCTGGGTTGGCAGCTGCCCCCAAGGTTCTTACCTGGGCCAAAAACCTGTTTGCCGGCGGTCGTCCGTCCGGTAACTGCCCGGCCTGAGTTGGAGTCTCGTCAGCCTCAGGTGAGGTGAACTTCGACTCGTGCCCCGCCAAGGGCACTGTCGGCGATGATGATGTGCCCTCCGTGAAGGATCGTGAAGGATCGCCTGCTGTTCCACGAGGGCCAGCCCCAGCCCGGAGCCATTGCCATTCGCGGCTGATCCGCGCTCAAATCGGCCTTTCACGATCTCGCGCTCGTCAGCGGGGATTCCCGGACCATCGTCGTCGCAGGCCAAGGTGACGCCCGTGCCGCTGGCGTCAGGCGTCACGCTGATCACTGCCTTGCCATTAGTTTTTCCGTGACGGACGGCGTTCTCGAGCAGGTTTTCGCACAGCCTGCGCAGTCCCTCCGGCTGGCCCGTGTATGGGACGCCGTCCTCGGGCGCGTCAACTGAAAGGTCGAAGGTCTTGTTGCCCGATCCGACGGCCATCACAGCTGCTCCCGCAATGTCAGCCAGGTCAATC
>JAPLCH010000091.1:8656-10544 GCA_026392325.1 Solirubrobacterales bacterium
GGTCTGCTGCAGCCTCGCCGCGGGCAAGTGCCTGAAGTGCGTCGAGGAGGCGCACGAGGCGAACATGTTCCTCTCGGATGTGTGTGATCAGGTCGGCGCTCTCGGGCTTCTCAAGCGCACCGGGTAGGGCCAGAAGGTCAATGTTGGTTCCAAGGGCCGTCAAGGGCGTTCGCATCTCATGTCCTGCCTCGGCAGCAAAGCGACGGGCTGAATCGCGTGCTTGGGCGGTCTCATCGTAGGAGTCCTCAAGTCGTTCAAGCATGTTGTTGATGCCTTGGGCGAGTGAGGCGACCTCGGTTGGGGTAGGAGGTTCTGGGACTCGCAGGTCAAGATCATCGGTTCCGGTGACGCGGTCCGCGGAGTTCCGCAGGCGGCGCAGCGATCCTGTGGCGAGAGTGGCGGTGAGCCATGCGACAAACGCTGCCAGGACAAGGCCAATAAGACCGACGATCAGGCCACGTTCCGTCAGATCCCGTACTCGGGCCTTGGTGGGTTCAAGCGAGGTGCCGGTGACGATTCGTTCACCGTCAACGTCGGTTGCCAGCAATCTCCACTGTCCGGACTTCTCCGTGTTCACTGTGCGAATACTGCCGGCCGGAGCCTCGGAGACCTCGGGGGGAAGTTTGCCTCGGGCGTATGCGAGCTTCCCGTCAATAACAACAAGAATTCCGGTCGGGTCGACGGCGTTGGGGTCGGCTTCGGCGGCTGCCGCAGCAAGGTTGAGCACTGGGGTGCCTTCCCCGTTCTCCGCGTTGCTGCCTTCCTCGTCCTTGAGGTGCGCGGCCTGCTTGGCAGCCGCTTGCTCGTACGAATTGATGGAGTCTTGGACTCTGTCAACTCGGGAGTGAATGCTCTTGTCTATCCGGTCGATGTTGCTCGACTGGTATCCGGTGATCAGCGCAAAACCGACTGCTGCGAGTGTCAACGAAGTGGAGACGAAGACGATTCCCGCTACTCGGGCTCTGAGGCTCCGAAAGAAGGGGACGCTCATCCGGTCCTCAGTGCGAAGCCTTGGCCTCTGACCGTGTGGATCAGTCGTTCGCGGTCGCCCTCTTCGAGCTTGCGACGCAGGTACCCGACGAAGACGTCCACCACATTCGTGTGGACGTCGAACGAATAACCCCAGACAAGCTCAAGCAGCCGTTCGCGGGAGAGGACAATTCCAGGGTTGGAGGCGAACACTTCAAGCAGGTCAAATTCTCTGCCTGTCAGGTCCAGCTCTCTGCCATTGAGCGAGGCTTTGCGCCTCTGAGGGTCAACTCGAAGCGGTCCAATCTCACGAACAATGCGGGTTGCATGCTCTGGTTGCCGTCTCAGGAGAGCGCGGACTCTGGCGAGAAGCTCCTCAAGTGCGAACGGTTTCACCAAGTAGTCGTCGGCGCCTGCTTCGAGGCCTGCAACCCGGTCGTCAACTCCGTCCCGGGCCGAAAGGATGAGGATCGGCATGTTGTCTCCTCGTCCGCGTAGCTGGCGGGTGACTTCAACGCCGTCAATTCCCGGCATCGTCACATCGAGGACGATCATTGCGGGAGGGTCGATCTCCACCGCGGCGAGCGCTCTGACGCCATCTTGCACGGCGCGGACGGTAAGTCCTTCGCCTTTGAGCGCCGTTTCCAGAGCACGGCGCACTCCTTCGTCATCGTCAACGACAAGAACAAGTGGGTTCTTTCGTGCTTGGCCGCCGCTACTCATCTACGCACAAGGTTAGGGGGGAACCCGACCGACCGAAGGCTCGGGGCCCGCAGCGTTTTTTCGGATAACCTAGATCCATGGCCAAAGCAAACGGAATTGTTGACAGTCCCCTTCCCGCTGAGGAGGTATTCCGCCGTGTTTCGGACTTTTCCACGACACAGGATTGGGATCCCGGCGTAGTCGAAGGGGAGTGCCT
>JAPLCH010000107.1 GCA_026392325.1 Solirubrobacterales bacterium
CGGACGACTTACCGACCTTGGCGCAAGGCTGCTGACTGAAGCTCTGCTCATGGCCGATGTTGGCAGCATTGAGTTTTCGCCTCAACCCAGCGAAGGGGAGACGTACGCTGAGCGAATAGTGGCTGCGGATCGCATTCTGGACCCAGCCATGTCTGCAACGGATGCTGAACGCAAGATCCGCGCTCTCCGGCCGCACATCGGCGCGAGACTAATGCTCCCCTCGGGTGAGTTCCTTGGCGTCAGGGAGGGCCTGGTAGCTGACCCAGGGGCTTTGGCCGGCGAGGTGCGTGAAGTAGACGGAGAGCTTCTCGCCGGGTTCTCCAGCGGCGCTCTGCGCATAACGAGACTGATCCCAGCAGGGGGCCGTGAGATGGACGCGAGTGAGTGGCTTCGAGGTCACCCGGCGTTGGATCCTTCCTGACGGTCTGCAGTCATTGGGCCGGTTCATCCCCGGGATGCGGCATCATCGCCTAATGGCTGATGGCACCACTGGATCTGACTCCGATCTCGGTCCCGTATGCCCAGGCTGCAGCGAGCCGTGGCTCAGGCCGGCCGCTACTCCCGGCCGCTACCGTTGCGTGTTCTGCCTGAGAAGGTACGAGCTGACTTCGGTCTGTCCCGGCTGTGGAAGTCATTCCACCATTGCCCGGATGAGCTCGGGTGGTCCCATGAAATGCAATCAGTGCGGTGTAAGCATGCTGAAAGAGGTCTGACAGATGAGCGAACTCCTTAATGACATACGAATTGCCCCATCAATTCTTTCTGCGGACTTCGCGAGGCTTGGTGACCAAGTTGACCAGGTGATTGCAGCTGGAGCCCGGGTGATTCACGTTGATGTCATGGACGGGCAATTTGTGCCGCCGATCACGATGGGTCCGATCATCGTGCAGGCCCTTTCTGAACGAGTCAAAGCCGCTGGGGCGATCTTGGATGTTCATCTGATGATCAACAACCCCGAGAATCAAATTGAGGCGTTTGCCAATGCTGGCGCAGACACCATCGTTGTGCACGCCGAGGCGACTACGCACCTCCACCGAACGCTTAATGCGATACGCGAGGCGGGGGTTTTGGCCGGGGCGGCGATTTGCCCAGGTACGGCGGTGGAGTCACTAGTAGATGTCTCAGAGGTTCTTGATCTGGCCCTGGTGATGAGCGTCAACCCAGGGTGGGGCGGTCAGTCGTTCATTGAGGCAAGCGTCGGGCGGATAGAGAGACTTTCTGCGCTTCTTGGGCCAGGGATTCCGATTGAGGTTGACGGCGGAATTGACGCGTCTACTGCGCCACTGGTCGTGGGGGCTGGCGCGAAGCTGCTTGTGGCAGGATCCGCAGTGTTCGGGAAACCAGACCCAGAACTTGCTTACTCTGCGATTGCAGAGGCTGCTGGGGCAGTCTGACCTACTGGACTCTCGTCCTCGCGGGGGCGGCGGTAGACCGCAGTCAGAAGCACCACAAGCAGTCCTGAAGCTCCCGCGTAACCAACCTCGGCCCGATGGACTGCATCAGGCATAAGTGAGGCTGCGCACCATGCGACGAAAAGAGCAGCAGAGAAGAGCCATGCAAAGGCTGCAAGCTTCGCGTGTCCCCGGGCCAGTGCAGCCTGATTAAGCGTTCCTGCGGCAAGATGGAATCCCATGCCTACTGCGACAGTTGCCAAGCCGATTCGGTCGTAGTGGCCTTTGGAGCCAGCGAAGAGGACAGTCATGATCCATGGTCCGGCCACGAGGAATGTCAGTGCTACCGCAGCTGAAAACACTGCAATGGCCTTGATGGTCTTCGTGATTGCCTCCTTGAAGGCCTCACGTCCCCCTGTGGCCTCAAGTCCAGCAAGGTGGGGCAGGAGCGAAGTTTGGATCGCCTGAAAGAGCTGTAGGGGGGCTCTGGCTATCAGCAGGGCGTTGAAAACCAGTCCAGCCATTGCAGTGCCAGCGGCGGTCATCGCAACGGCAATCACGGCTCCGTTGAGAAGGGCCTGCTCCGCGAGCATGACCCCGAATACCGCGCCCGCAAAGCCTGCTCCATGCCGGAGCGAAAGGTCACCGGCTGCCTCCTCGGCTGCCTCAGCACCAGGACCTCCTTCAATGGCGGCATCGAGCGCAGGGATGATTGCCGCCTCTCGGTCGTGCGAAGGATCACCCTTCCGTGCGAAGGCAGTTGGAACGACAAGGAGTGACACACAAGGCGCTGCAAAGATACCGAGCGCGACGACATTGGCTCCAGACGCAAGTCCCACGGCAACTGCGAGAGCGAAAAGGAATCGGGCCATGGCTTCGATGAAGACGAGGAGGCCGTAGAGACCAAACCGCTCGTGCCCCGCCAGCCATCCCCTTGCGAAGTATGAGGCGCCGTAGGCAATCGTCGACCCGACGAGGATCCAGTAGGTGATTTCGGATCCGTCAAAGACTTTCGTGATGATTGTTTCCTTGAGCGGGAGCGCGACGGCAAGGAAGAGAAGAGCGAACCCCGTTTGGATCATCAAGGGGATTCGCAGGGGATGGCCCTCCAATCCGCGGGCGCGCCTGTCGGCGATCGTCCTCGACAGGAGCTGCTCGATCGGCCTGTAAATCACAGAGACGATCACAAAGAGGATGCTCCAGAGCAACGCCAGCAGGTCGTACCGTTTGCCTCCGCCAAGAGCATGGCTGGCGA
>JAPLCH010000069.1 GCA_026392325.1 Solirubrobacterales bacterium
ACGGATCACACCATCACGATCCACATCCTCTGCCACATTGACTACATAAACAAACCAGCCTCTGGTTCCACCTTCCCACTTGGCGACTGGAAGCTCAAGATTCTGGGTGTCGGCAAGTGCACTTGCGTAGGCATCCGCAACACGAGCACGATCCAGAAGCATTCCGTCCAACCGGCCGAGTTGTACTACACCGATTGCGGCTTGAATTTCACTCATCCGATAGTTGAAGCCGAGACGGTCGTGATCGAGCCAACCCATGTCAGGGGCCCTGCCCTGATTGCGCTCGCTGTCGATCTGTCTGTCTATTTCAGGGGACGAGCACACAACCATCCCGCCCTCCCCAGTTGTCAACTGCTTGTTTGCGTAGAACCCGAAAACCGCTGGATGGCCGCGGCCACAAACCGCTGGATGTCCGCGGCCACCAACAGGGACTCCCTCAAGATCAACTGCTCCCAGAGCCTCACATGCGTCCTGGACGATCGGAAGCCCATGCCTTTCCAAAAGGTCAACCCTTGATGGCATTCCAAATATGTCAACCGGGAGAATCGCCTTCGTGCGAGGTCCGAGCACGCTCGCAGCTGCCGCAGGGTCAATCGTCAAGCTGACCGGATCGACATCCACAAACACGGGCTTCGCGCCGACATAAAGGATTGCGTTAGCCGAAGCAACCCCGACGAAACAGCTCTGGCATGCGCAACCCCTAGCCGCTCGGAAAAGCCGGCCTCAAACGCCAAGGTCCGCTCGCCCATGCTCAGTCGACCAGAGCGAAGAACGTCAATCACCGCATTCTCCTCCTCTGCCCCAAGGACAGGAGAAGCCAGCGGAATTGGGGGAAGCAGGTCCTCAGCCATTATCAGCGGTGTCTTCAGACTTCCTGAGCGCTTCCTGCATTCCATAGTCAAGAGAGTCAACAAGCGCATCCCACGAGGCCTCAATCACATTCGCTGAAACACCCGTCGTACCCCAGACAGTCTCGCCATCGCTTGCATCAAGGAGAACCCTCGTCACAGAGTCTGTCCCTCGGTTCTCATCCAAAATCCGGACCTTGAAGTTGACGAGATCAATATCTGCGAGCTCCGGATGCACTGCCCCGACCGCCGATCTAAGAGCCCGGTCTAGCGCGTTAACAGGACCATTCCCCTCTGCTGTGCTGACATGTCTCTGGCCGTCAACGATGACCTTCACGGTTGCCTCGGTGCGAACACCATCTGAAGCGGCCTTCTCCACAATGACCCGCCACGACTCGAGCTCAAACAGCGGAACAAAGTCGCCGGTTTCCTTAAGGATGAGGAGCTGAAGCGAGGCGTCAGCAGCCTCGTAGTGATAACCCTGATGCTCCTTCTCCTTAACATGCTCAACAAGCTCCGACGCCGTGGCATCGTCGAGAGAGATACCCATTCGCTCTGCCCTCGCCTGAAGGGTCCCCTTCCCGGAAAGCTCACCGACCAGAAGCTCCCTCTGGTTACCAACAGTCCCAGGCTCAAGGTGTTCAAAGGTTCTCGCGTCTTCCATCACTCCGGCTACATGCATTCCACCCTTGTGGGCGAAAGCACTCCGGCCAACATATGCCTGATGTGGGTTGGGGGTTCGGTTGCAAATTTCGTCGACGAAATGGGCCGCCTCGGTCAGCTGTGCGATGTGGCCCTCGGGCAAGCAGTGAATTCCAAGCTTGAGCTCAAGATTCGCGGCAACGGAAACCAAATTTGCATTTCCGCACCTCTCACCGATCCCGTTCATGGTCCCCTGCACGTGAACTGCCCCCGCGTCCACTCCGGCGAGCGAGTTTGCGACGCCACACTCGAGATCGTTATGGCAGTGAACACCGACCTTGACCTGCCCTCCGAACTCGGCGACTACCCCGGCAACGGCCTCATGAACTTGGTTAGGAAGCGAAGAGCCGTTGGTGTCGCATAGAACCAGCGACTCGGCCCCACCTTCAACTGCAGCTCCAAGACACCGCAACGAGTAGTCACGATCCTCACGCCAAGCATCAAAGAAATGCTCCGCGTCATAAACAACCCGTTGCCCTCCCGTGGAGAGGAACTGAATCGAATCCCGAATCATTGAAAGATTCTCCGCTGGGTCTACCTTGACTACCTTCTCAAGATGGAGAGCCCAAGTCTTACCCACGATCGTGGCAACCGGAGCACCGCTGTCAGCTACAACCCGAAGCGAGATGTCGTCGCCAGGCTCCATCCCCTTGCGGCGCGTCATTCCGAACGCTGCCACGGCGGCGTGGCTAAGCGGATGAGCTGCCAAGAGGGCAAAAAGCTCTTCTTCCTTCGGGTTGGATGCCGGGAATCCCGCCTCCACAAATGCCATTCCCAGACCATCAAGCCGCTGGGCCACACGCAACTTTTCCTCAGCTGAGAGGGAAAGACCCTCCCCCTGCATCCCGTCCCGGAGGGTCGTGTCGTAGAGCTCTACTGTCCTCACGCGTCGCCGGGGTCAGCCCCAGCCGACATCGGGACCGGATCAAGCCAGTCGTGATGGCGCCCCCCGCGTCCGTTGACAGCGTCGTCGTACATCTTCTGCAGCTGAATGGTGATTGGGCCAGGCTTGCCCGATCCAATTGGACGATCGTCAATCTCCCTGACTGGAACAACCTCAGCGGCAGTGCCTGTAAGGAACACCTCATCTGCCAGGTAGAGCTCAGCGCGGGCGATATTTCGGCTCACGACCTCGATCCCAGCATCAGCGGCAAGAGCATGGATTGTCCTTCTACTAATCCCGTCCAGAACGCTAGCGGTCTGGGGCGGCTCGATGAGCCTGCCATCACGAACGACAAAGATGTTCTCTCCGGAGCCTTCGCTTACAACTCCGTCGCCGTCAAGCATGATGGCCTCGTCGTAACCCGCCTTGACGCTCTCCACCTTCGCAAGGACGCTGTTCAGGTATTGACCTGAGGCTTTCGCGTGAGGAATCAGAGCATCAGCAGAGAACCTGCGCCACGATGAGATCTTGGCACGGATGCCATTTGTCTTCCCATCATCGCCAAGGTATGAACCCCACGGCCAAACGGCGATAATTGTGTCAACCGGCGCCTCCAATGGGTTAAGTCCCATCACTCCATAGCCTCGCGTGGCTAGCGGGCGGATGTAGCAGTGCGAAAGACCGTTGCGGGCAATCAGCTCCAGCGTGGCAGAGCGCATCTCCTCAACGGAATATGGGATTTCCATGTGGTAGAGGTTGGCTGATTGATGCAGCCGCTCGAGATGTTCGCGGTGACGGAACACTGCGGTACCCATCTCACCGTCGTAGGCGCGAATGCCCTCAAAGACCCCAGTTCCATAATGCAAACCATGGGTGAGGACGTGAACCTTGGCCTCTCCCCATGGGAGAAACTCTCCGTTCATCCAAATGAATTCTGCCTGCTCCACGGTTCCTCCTGTCAGCCCAGCTTGGCCAGAACGGCCTGAGTCGCTTCATCTGAAGTTGCACTGCCACCGAGGTCATGCGTCCTGAGACCCTCGGCAATCACTGAGTCGACGGCGGATTCTAACGCTAAAGCCTCAGCATTCATTGAAAGGCCGTGACGCAGCATCATTGCGGCGGAAAGAAGCATCGCCAATGGGTTCGCGATGCCTCGTCCTGCAATGTCTGGGGCGGAGCCATGAACTGGCTCAAATACACCCGGTGCTCCGTCCTCTCCAAGAGAGGCGCTAGGGAGAAGTCCAATGGACCCTGTGATCATTGCCGCCTCGTCGCTGAGAATGTCCCCGAAAAGATTCTCCGTGAGAATCACGTCGAAGGCCGAGGGATCAGAGACAAGCTGCATTGCAGCGTTATCGACAAGAAGATGTGACAGCTTCACATCGGGAAATTCAGCAGCGTGAAGTGCGACAACAGTCTCACGCCAAAGCCTTGAAGATTCAAGAACATTCGCCTTGTCAACACTCGTCACTCCACGCCGGGCGGCGCGGAAGCCAACTCGGGCGATCCGTTCGACCTCAGAAACGGAGTACTCACAGGTGTCAAACGCCGTGTCCCCCACGCGTCCACGCTTTCCGAAGTAGATCCCGCCCGTAAGCTCGCGAACAACCAGAAGATCTGTCCCTCGGATGATCTCCTCCTTGAGAGGGCTCGCTGAGGCAAGTGCCGGAACCGGTCGGA
>JAPLCH010000157.1:0-2454 GCA_026392325.1 Solirubrobacterales bacterium
TACCTCGATCCGCTGAACGAGGATGCCAATGTTTGTTCAGAGGCATCTGCGACTCCTGAGCTCGGCTGGTCAGAGCCAAGCGCGAAGGTAACGTTCTTCGCAAGCACGGAGCCGACGGTCAGCGGCATTGTTGCCAACAAGATCAGCGTGACGAACATCGGCACTTGGCAGGGTTATGTCCCTGGCTCAACAAAGTCATTCCAATGGCAGTCCTGCACCGGCAACGACACGGGCTGCTCGGACATCAGTGGAGCGACCAGCCAGAAGCTCACGCTCACCAGCGCTCAGACCGGCAAGGGCATTCGCGCAAAGATGACGCTGGCAACGACGCAGGGTGAGGGCGTAAGCGCAGACGCTTTCTCCAATACGGTTTTTTATAACGGCGGCGGTTTTACCTCCACGTACGCTCCGCTACCGACCACTCCAACAGGAACCCATTCTCTGCCATTCACCTTCAGTGACAGCGGCTTACTGCATTATTCAATCTGCAACAGCTCATCTACTTCCCAGACAATCACGATGAAGTGGAATACCTCCAACTACTCGCAGAGTCCCTCGGTCGGAGCATGCTCGGGTGCACTAGCGGACTACGGCGTGATTCCGATGATGGCCCTAGCCGAGACCATGACGATGACCGGTCCAGCTGGGATCAGCGTGACAGTCGGTCAAGGTAGTAGTCGCATAATCGGCGGACTGTAAAAGCTAGGTAAGAGGCGCTGGCTCGGGTGGATCTTGTGCGCAACACACCATCTGATCTGCAGCGCCTCTTGATGCTGGGTCGCTAACGGGAGCAGATCAGGAGCTAGAACCTCGTGGGCAAAACGCAGGCTACAAGTACCCCCAAAGCATTTCGCGTAAACCCGGCTTTTCACACGAGCCGGACCCGCTTTAGGACGCCAGCCTAAGCCTTGCGGCCGAGTTTCTTCGCAGACGCAAGCCACTTCGCTCGACTCTCCGCGCTTGAGCCACGAACAGGGCCGAAGGTATTGATCTTCACCGGTTTGATCCCACAGAACTTGAGGATGGTCCGGCTCACCATGATGTGCCCCGAGTTGCGATAGGCGAGCCAGTAGTACCAGCGTGGCGTGTCCATGCCGAGCAACAGCTGGCCCGACCTCCCTTTGAGCAAACGGTCCCAGAGCGGCGAGTCCTTCCTGTACTTGAACGCGAAGCCAGGCAGGAAGACCCTGTCAACAAAGCCCTTGAGAATCGCGGGCATGGAACCCCACCAGACCGGGTATGCAAACACAATGTGTTCGGCCCAGCTGATTGCTTCCTGCGCGACAACCAGATCGGGTTCCAGAGGCTGCTTTCCCGCGTAGCCGGTGCGCAAAATTGGATCGAACTCAATCTCGGCCAAGTTGACCACCCGTACCTCGTTCCCCGCCGCCTCAGCCCCCTCAATATAGGACGCAGCGAGACTGCCAGCGAAACTCTCCCCTGCCGGATGGCCGACTATCACGGTAATTCTTCTGCTCATACTCACCGAGGCTACAGGCAGCAAGCGAGCAGCAACCTTTCCCGTAGCTCCGGCAAGCCCGCAATGACCTTCAAACACCTTGACCAGATAGCTCCCCGCAATCGGCTAGCGGTGGTCTTCCATGGCTTCCACAACGGTGGGTTTGGTTAGACGACAGCGCGAGGCTCTAGAGTCTCGCGCCTTTGATCACTTGGGTTGGTTGAAGTTGCCGTGGCCAATCACGTGCCACTGACCGTCTGAGCTCTTCGCAAATACGCTGAGGAAGGCATTGGGCGCTGACTGGTACTGCTTGCCGTCGACCATCAAGTCCGTCTGCGCTGTGTAGGTGGCTGTCAACGTGCCGTTGTACTCAACGCCCAAAATGGGACCGATGAACTTGTACGACCTCAGGTTAGGCAGGTTCGCGATGAAGCTTGCTTTGCTGACTGCTCCACCTGTAGTCCGCTGCAGCTGGAAACTGGGAGAAAAGAACTGTTCAAGATCGGCCCTGTTCGTATTCTGAACGTCCTGGAAGATCCTTGTGCTCAGCTTGGTAGCTAGCGCGTCATTGGCGCTTGGTGCGGCAGTACTGCTCCAGTCGCTACCACCGCAGCCTGTGAATGCGAGGGTGAGGGCAGTTGCAGCGACAGCTGCGAGTCCGGTCTTCATGGTGTGAATCCTTCTTGGTTGGGGGAGTGGAAAGGCTTTGGGGGAATGTCGCCGTGCGAGCAAGAGGCGCCAGAGAGCGCGGCGGTAATAGGAATCTACTCTAGTCACCCACTGAGTCAGCAGCATTGGGTCCGACTGCCTGCCGGTGATCGGGATCAGACAGCTGGGCCTACGACCTCAGCTCGCGTCTCATCCTCCTCTGAGGCTAGACCGAGCAGATGAACTCTTTGCGCTCGAGTGGAGTGGTGTGGCTCCACGCATCAAGGGCCACCTGATTGCTGACCAGGGTGGTCCGCACCACAGAACAAAGCCGGGGCGACCAAATG
>JAPLCH010000157.1:2529-9055 GCA_026392325.1 Solirubrobacterales bacterium
GTAGCTGTTGTCCTGACCTGCGCCCAGCGTCAGCTTCGAGCCAGTAGCTCCGCCGATGTCGGAGCAGCCGGAGTTGGACTCCGTGCAGGACTCCCACTGGTAAGCCTTGGTTGCACCTGCAGGCAGACCCTGCCACACACCCACCGTGGCAACACCGATCTTGTTGCTGGTGATGCTGGTAGTTGTCGGATCCGTGCTTGCGAAGAATGTTACCTTCGCGCTTGGCTCTGACCAGCCGAGGTCAGGAGTCGCAGATGCCTCTGAACAAACATTGGCATCCTCGTTCAGCGGATCGAGGTAGCAGGAGCGCTGACGCACGAGCAGCGTGTGGCCCACATCAGCCTTGGAAGCGTTGTACTTGGCTCCAGTTGCGCCACCGATAACTGTGTAAGCAGCACCGTCGAAGCGGTACCACTTGTATGCGTATGTCACGAAAGGCTGAAGCAACATGTCAGTCGAACGGTTACGCCCAATCTGCGTCCCGATACCGAGGGCTGAGCCCGAGGCCACGTTGGCAGCAGTCTGACCGCCGTACACCTTGAGGTTGTTGTTGCCGTCAAGAACGCCGCCGGAAAGGGCAGGCTTGCTGGCCGCGCTAACTGTACGGGGGGCAAGTGACGCAGACGCTGCAGCGGTTCCAACCGATGCTGCAAGCATTGCTACTGCCGTCGTCCCAACTGAGGCTGCGATCATTGCGACTGATGACACCACGCCTAGCAATCTCCAAGTCATTGAAAGAATCTACTCTAATACGGTGTCGATGGACGTTGAGGTTCGGCTGACATCCCATTTCTGTTGTACCCGTGGCGAACGGGCATTGTGCCCTACCGTTCAACAGTAGGGCCCAATGCAGATCCGTTTGGTTGAGTCAGCCGTTAGGCGTTCTCGACGTGAAAAGCCTCGCCTGCTCGTTCCTATAGACTCGCGCGATCATGCAACGCCGAACCGCTCTTCCTCCACTGTTTGCTGTCGTCCTTCTAGTTGGTGCAGTTGCCCTGGGCGGCTGCGGCGGGACCGATGCCGGGGCCACCAAGTCTGCGATCGGTGGTAACTGGAAGGGAACGCTCAATGGAAGTGGGTCGGTGACCTTCCAAGCGGATGTCGACATCAACACTCTGCGAACGGGCTCGGTTTCCGGGACGGTGTACTTCCCGGGGATAGGTGGCTCGGGCGCCTGCTCGGGTGCACTGGTTTACGAGGGAATGAGCGGAAGCGAGTACCTGTTCAACGAGGACCTTGTGGCCCGGGCAAACCCTCAGTGCATCAAGCTTGGAAAGGTCAGGATCAGCTCCGCAGACGGCGGCAAAGCGATCAAATACGCTTGGAATTCAGGCAAGAACACGGCCGTGGGAATCCTCAAGTAGGCAGGCTGTGGGTTGGCCGGCCGCCGACCAAGGTCCAGAAGCAATGGATGGTGAGGCGGACTGACCGAAGAGTTCGCGGCTGGTTGGAACCGACCCAGTGACAGGCGATTCGCGGTGGTTGCCCTCGGTTTACTACCTGTAGTTCGAGTCGCCAAGGAACGGCGTCTGCCCGCGCTCAGCAGTTAGGCGGTTCGGACTCCATCAGCTTCTTGCAGATTGAGCTGACGGTGTCGCGCTCATCCGTGGTGAGCCGCGACCAGAAGCGCTCTTCGACTTGGGCGAGGATTCGAGGAGCCGCCTCGGCTAGAAGGTCGAGTCCTTCGGGAGTCACTGTCACGCTGACCTCAGTAGATGAGCTGCGCGTGCGTTCGACAAGTGAACGCTGTTCCAGCCGGTCTACTAGACGGGTGAGCGTGCTGGGACTTCTCGAAACGGAGCGAGCCAAAGATGCCATTCGCATGCAGCGGTCGTCGGCGGACGCCAGGTGAAGGAGGGCGTCCACGTCCGTGTAGCCGACCTTGAGGTTCTGTTGCAGGTCGGCGTCGACTTGGGCGATGACGTCGCCGGCGGCGCGTCGGAAGTTGTTCCAGGCGTCCCGGTCGGCTTCGGGGCGGGCGAGCCATGTGCTCCTGGCTGAGGGCCGTACGGTCATTGGGTCAGTATTGCCCATGCAACAGTCACCTGCTACCTTGCACGTGGAGTCGCATTGCACGTACAACATCGAGAGGAACCCCGAATGTCAGATATCCGTCCCGTAATAGCCGTCATCGGCGCAACAGGCGCCCAAGGTGGAGGCGTAGTGCGCGCGCTGGTGGACGGAGGTGCGTTCCGAGTACGTGCGATCACGCGCACCCCAGATGCCTACACAGGACCGGCCGATGAGGTTCGCGGCGCGGACACTAGCGATGTAGACAGTCTGAAAGCAGCCTTTGAGGGTGCGCACGGTGTCTTCGCCGTATCGAACTTCACTGACACCGGAACCGATGAGGTGACCCAGGGCCGTAACGCCGTCGAAGCAGCCGTTAGCGCCGGTGTCAGCCACTTCATCTGGTCAACCCTTCCCAACGTGGAGGAGCTGAGCGCCGGCAAGTTCGACGTGCCGCACTTCACGAACAAGGCCAAGGTGGACGAACTCGTCCGCGCTGCAGGCTTCGACGCCTACACGTTCGTTGAGGCGCCCTTCTACTTCGAGAACTTCCTTACGGTTCTGGCCCCGCAGCCGCTTCAGGACGGCAGCACAGGCTGGGCGTTGCCGATCCCCGCTGATGCGCGAGTCATCCATGCCGGGTCCATTGCCGACCTTGGGGGTGTAGTAGCCGGAGCGTTTGACCATCCCGAGACGGTTGGTTCCGGAGAGTACCTCTCGTCTGCTGCCGCACTGGTGAGCTTCGATGATTTTGCAGAGACGCTCCGAGGCCAAGGCCATTCGCTTGCGACTATGCAAGTGCCCCCAGAGGTATACGGAGGCTTCTACCCGGGCGCCGGGGAGATCGCCCAGATGATGCTGTTCTGGACTGAACACACATACCTCGGACCTGAGGGCGAGGACGCGATTTCCGCTGCCCGTGCAGTAGCCACCTTCGCTCCGACATCGTTCGCAGACTGGGCAGCTGAACATATGCCTGCTGTCAGTTCCTGACTTCAACCAATAAGGGAGACAACCAATGACAACCTTCATCGTGATGGCGAGCTTCTCGCCCGAAACGGATCTGCCCCAGATGCGCGCCGTGATCGCTGAGGAGGTCGCCCAGGTTCAGGCATTGCGCTCCGAAGGACGCCTAGGCGCAGTGCATGTCTCGGGCGGCAAGGGCCGCGTCTTCATCGAAGTGCTCGCTGACGACGAGGAAGAGGCGAAGGCCACGGTCGAGACCCTGCCGATGGCAAAGTGGTGGGAGATTGAAGTCTTCCCCACTCAAGATTCGCCGAAGGGCAGCGGCCAAAGAACTCAACTGCCTGCAGCTGGGTGGCGCCCTTTCAGACCGCCGCGTTGACGGGCGATCTCCTGAATACCGCTTCGCCGCGAGCTTGACGGCGGCTCGCGGCGTAACGATGTGCGTGTTCTAGCTCGCGCGGGTAACTGTCTTACGCAGCAGAATTGTGTTGTCAGTAACGAGGTTGTCGCCCCAGATGAAAGTGGCCTTGCCCCAGTTCATCGTTGAAAACCCGGTGAGGTGTGGCTGAACTTGGGCCACTGTGTAGAGCTTCGCGGCCGGCCATTTTGAAGTCGTAGAGGTTGTCGTCCAGTTTGTTGGCGCGGGCGTATTAATGACTTTGCATGTCGTCGGGTCAGCCAGACACTTCGGAAGATCCGTCGGTCCGTGAGAGATCGTCTTCGCTTTCCAGCCAATTCCGGTGACCACGCCATTGGAGAATTGAGCTATCAAACCGCCGTCGCCTACCCTTGTGTTGTTGTACTCAAGGCCAGTCAGCGGGTCGGCGTAGTCTTTTGCCTTGAACGCGAAAGTCATCGGATAGCTCGCACGGAAGCTGACGTTGACGGCGTTGAATGGGGTGAAGAGGATCGGGTCCGATGCGACTTTCTTGCCGTTGACGTAAAGCTCAAAGCTGTTGTCTCCGAAGACCAGGCCAGTGACGGTCACTGTCTTTGCTGTCGCCGCTTCAGCTTGCGGAGCAGACCCAAAGATGGCAAGCAGAGTGATTGTCAGAGCAGCTAGGCGCAGAGGAGCAGCGGTAAGGCTGTTCCTTGGGGGGTGCGATGTGAACACATCGCTCCTTTCGATAATGAGGCGGTTACGCGCCTCCATGAGTCTTGGGGCACCCTCTCGTTCTGTCAGGAAAGAAGCAGTAAATGGTGGGACAAAGCGGGCCAAAGCCAGATGTCATGGGTGCGGCGAGGGGCCTGGGTGCTACGGATAGCACTGAGTCAGACCGGAAGTGCCTCTTAGGGTCAGGCAGGGTCAACAGCAGGAGCTACCGGGGTGCTTGAGCCTCGAACCAAACCTGCAATCGCGACGATCACCCACAGCAGGAAGGCAAGACCCGAGAAGACGAGTGCGAGAAGTACAACGCCGCTCCATTGATTGCTCTCCCACGCAAGGCCGGCCCCAGCGGAACCGATTGCCCCACCGAGGAAGTAGCAGACCATGTAGCTGGTGTTGATGCGCGAGCGAGCAGCTGGATCAATGCCGAAGATCACCTGCTGATTTTGGATGTGTACCGCGTTGATTGCGAGATCGGCAAAGATGATGGCCGCAATCAAGGCAATGATTTCATGCGAACCGACGTCCAGCAGCGCAACCGAAACAACGAGGAGGAGCAAGCCTCCACCGGTGACGCGATGCTCCCAGCCCCGGTCAGCAAGACGGCCGCTGAAGGCTGCCGCCAGTGCACCGGCCACTCCGAACAAGCTGAACAGGCCGATTGTCGCTGCCGAGAAGTTGTAGGGCGGACGCCGTTGCCGCGAAGCGGCAGGACTAGGTCAGCCCTGCCTGTAAGCGCCTACTTGTAAGCGCCAGCCTCGGCCTTCGCAACAGTAAGAAGGTTGCCCATCGCGATGTTCATGTCGGCAAGGTGGAGTCCCCAGCTTGCTGCAGGAAAAGCATTGAGCGGAGCCTTCGCGGTTCGACTGGTGACCATCAACACGTTCGCGCCGTTGCTCTTCACGCAGCTGGCCGAATAGAGGTCAGGCAGTTGGATCCACTGGCTGGTGATGCCCTTCGGGAGGCCCATGCCAAGACCGCCAATGCCAAGGCCGATTGAGCTGCCTGGGGCAAAGGGGGCAGATGGGACGATCGTCGTCAGGTTGCCACTGCCGCCTGTGAGACTCGCGGGATTCGTGCAGAGAACTTCTTGAGTTGACAGGTCACCACCGACAGGGTCAAGGCCAGTCGAGACTGACCTGCCCCAAAATGAGTCAGTCGGGACTGTCTGGTTGAAGGCGGAGTAGCCGATCACGCAGTGCGTCTGGGTGTTCTTCTTGCACGCTTGAAGTCACCACCGCGGTCGCTTCCCTTCAAGACCTTCACATTGCCGCCAAGCAGGTGCGCGGCGACGATCTTCTTACGAACGGTGGCCTTTGGGTCAATCTCGGCCTTGATCAAACGACGCAGGGTGAACGAGCCCTGCGAGTGGCCGATCAGAATAACGCCGCGCCCCTTGTTGTAGTGGGCGAGGTAGTCATTCCAAGCGCTCTTGACGTCGCCGTACGCCTGGTCAGCCATCGCTTGAGTGGCTTGGTCTTGGCGGCCGAGTCCGTAGATGGTCAGCTGGCGGTAGACGGGCGCGTAGACCTTGCAGATACGGTTGTAAGGGGCAGCTTGGAAGAGGGCAATCGCCTTGAGCTCAGGACTAGTCGCAAAGTCCGCAACCATGGTCTGCTCGTCGCTGACGGTGGGGTAGACGTAGAAACAGTCGACCTTTGGCTTTGAGGAAACCGAAATGCTCGAGATGCTGCGTGAGTTGTTGGCGAGAACAGTCGAAGTTGACTGCTTTGTCGCGCAAGGGTTAGCCGCAGCCGAGAGGGTGGGCGAGCACAGCCAAGTGGTGCTGGCGGAAGCTGACCCGGTGGCAGCACCGAGAGCGACTGTTGCTGCGCAGGTTGCAAGGCTGAGGACAAGGATGCGTGATTGGTTCATTCACGAAGGTTACTGGGCTCACTCGCAGTAGTCAAACGAGCGCCGGCGGTATCTCCTGCCAAAGAGCAGTGAACACGTACTCTGTGGCGCCGTCCATAACCTCCCTACTGACCCGCGCAGCTTAAGGGAGATTCGGGGTGTTTGCTACAGGGTTGCTACCCGCACCATACGTGCGGAGCAGGGCTTGCTACCTGCCGTAGGTGACTGGAACGGAGTTCGAAACCCCGTCAGGCAAAGTTGCGGTTGACGAAGCTTCGCGGACTGTTCGTGCTCGGGTGGGATCGTCAGGTCCGCGAGCAGAAGAGCAATGGCACTTGCCGGGCTACTGCAGTCGGAGATCGCATTGATGCGGAGTGCACTCTTACTCGGGGCACCGGGTAGACAGCCGGATACGGCTGGTCACCGTCGGCAGCTGCGTTGAAGGGGTCTTTCCAATTCATCACCTTGGACCCGCAGTACTGCGCGGTTGGAGTGTTGTAGATGCCGGCCTTCTTCGGCCAGCGAACGGCAATTGGAAAGTCACCGAAGACGTTGTTTGGGAGCCCGATTCCGGTTGCCGTCCATGTA
>JAPLCH010000001.1 GCA_026392325.1 Solirubrobacterales bacterium
CTTGTTACCGACACGGGCCGGTTCATGTATGACAACACGGGCCCAGATGCACATGAGATGGCCGCGGAGCTCATCCGGATTGGTGTTCCCGTCGCAGCTATGTTCAGGCGGATCTACGAGGGGATCCCAATTGGAAGAGCAAGGCTTCTTGGTAGGGCACTGAACAACATTGAGCGCCACAGCGATGGCCGGCTCACGCTGACCTGGCTTTCAAGGGAAGACTTTGATCAGGCCGAGGCAATAGATGGCTGGTCAGAAGGGGTCATCGACCATCTTCGATCTATAGAGGGCACTGAGGTCGCAGCTGTCATCAGGGAGCCAGTGGGGAACCCAGAGATCAAGCGGATCTCGCTTCGGGCAGCAAACGATGACGTCGATGTGTCAAGAATTGCCCGAGCCGGTGGTGGCGGAGGTCATCGGGGCGCTGCGGGCTTCAGTTCAGATCTGTCACCCGAGGGACTCCGTGAGTTTCTTCTGGAACAGATGGCTGCAGAACCTTCTCAGCTGTGACTGCCCTCCCTGCCATCCGGCTTGTAGACAAACCGGTCGGGATCACTTCACACGATGTAGTGGGCAGAATCCGTCGCGAATACCCGAAGAACACCCGTGTTGGACACGCCGGAACGCTTGATCCGTTTGCAAGCGGGCTGTTGCTGATTTTGATCGGGAGAGCAACTCGTACCCAGCGATTCTTCATGGGTCTCGACAAGGAGTACTTCGTGACCGCTCAGTTTGGGGCAACCTCCTCAACGGGGGACCCAGAGGGAGAAATTACCCCCACTGGGAACATTCCCGAAGGGGATCTTGTCCTGCCAATTGGACCGCAGGATCAGATTCCGCCCAAATATTCCGCCCTCAAGGTCGACGGGAAGCGGGCTTACAGCCTCGCCCGGGCAGGAGAGGACTTCACCCTCGAGTCAAGGCGGATCGAGGTCACCTCCTTTGAGGAGGTTGAACGGGGTGAGTCAACCCGGGATTATCGGATCAGATGCTCTTCTGGGACCTATATTCGGTCTCTCATCGGAGACCTTGGAGATGCATACTGCACCTCACTTCGCCGAACAGAGATCGGTCCGTTCGCTTTGCCCAAGGGAGGCGATGAGACTCTGAGCCTGGAAAGCGCGCTCAAACTTGTAATGCCCGAGGTGGCAGTGACTGAGGATCAGGCACGTCTCTTGGGCCATGGGCAAAAGTTTGAGGTGGCAGGCGTTCCTGAAAGCACGGTCGTTGCCCAAGGTCCTCAAGGACTTGTGGCCATAGCCTCAGTTGACGCGGATGGTGTGATGTCTTCCCTCGTTGGTTTCGTCGGCTGATCTAGTCTCCTGACAGATGTTGATTTCAACCCCCCATACAGCGGTAGGCCGACCAAGGCGGGTTGCGGTTGGGGAGTTTGATGGAGTGCATCTGGGACATGTGGCCGTCATCGCTGACGCTGACACGGTCCTGACCTTTGAGCCTCACCCTCGGGCTGTAGTTGGACCCACAGGGGCTCCAGAGCTTCTGACCACACTTGCTCAGAAGACTGACTTGATCGGCTCTCTCGGTGTTCAGGAGCTTGTCGTAGCGGAGTTCAACGAGGAGTTCAGCCAGATGAGCCCGAGCGACTTCGTTGACGAGATTATTGTGAAGGCTCTGAATGCTGAGGAGGTAAGGGTTGGAGAGAACTTCAGGTTCGGCCGCCGCGCTGAAGGGAATTCCGACACGCTCAAGGCGGACACAAGGTTCAAAACTGTCGTTGCTGATCTGATCGGTACCGAAGGGTCGCTCATCTCATCTTCTGCGATCCGTGATCTCGTGCGAGCCGGCGATGTTCAAACGGCTCGGGAAATGCTTGGACATCCATTCCAGATGCGGGGAGAAGTGGTTCATGGCGCGAAGAGGGGCAGGGAACTTGGATACCCAACAGCGAATCTGCTTCCGGTAGCGGGGTGTGTGATTCCCAAGAATGGGGTCTACGCTGCGCTTGCCAACGGCCGTCCGGCAGCTGCAAGTCTTGGTGTTCGTCCAACATTTGATGATGACGAGGATGTCGTCCTCGAGGTGTTCATTCTTGACTTCAATGAGGACTTGTACGGTCAGGAGCTGTCCGTGGACCTGCTTCAGCATCTTCGCCCTGAGCTCCGTTTTGAAACGCTTGAAGAGCTCACGGAGCAGATGGCAGTTGACTGCGAGGCCGCGGCAGAAGTCGCGGCGAAGCAAGGTTGACCCGCCTCGCAAACGGCGAACCCGCTGCCCTGCTACGGTACCCGCAATGAGTCTTACATCTGAGCGCAAGAAGGAACTGGCCGCGGAGTACGGAAGCGGCCCTGCCGACGTTGGCAGCACGAAGGTCCAGGTTGCCATGCTTACCGAGCGCATTAACGAGCTCACTGAGCACCTCAGGGGACACAAGAAGGACCACTCCTCACGGAGAGGGCTCCTCAAGCTTGTTGGACAGCGCCGGCGTTTCCTTGATTACCTCAAGCGGAACGACCTCGATGGATACCGGGCGCTCGTTGAGCAACTCGGCCTCCGTCGATGACTGTTCTTTCACCCGGCTCCTCAATACCTGAGTTCTCTCTCGGCAAAGCCGACGGAGAGAAGTTCACCAACGCTGATCTTCTCGGTAAGACCACGGTTCTCGTGTTTTACCCCTTTGCCTTCAGTCCAGTCTGCTCGGACCAGCTCAACATCTATGAAGAGGTGCTCCCACAGATAGCAGCAAGGAATGCACAGATCTTTGGTGTCTCGTGCGATTCGAGCTACGCGCAGACCGCCTTCATTGAGATCCTTAGCGTCAGCATTCCCCAGCTTTCTGACTTTGAACCCAAGGGTGCAACCTGCACGGCTTTTGGAGTGCTGCACCCAGGTGGATTCCCTGAACGGGCACTGGTTGTGGTTGGAGAGGACGGTCTTGTTGCTTGGAGCTATCAGGCCGACAGCCCGGGAGAGCTCCCCGGAGCCAACCTCATTTTTGACGGCCTTGACGCCGCCGGAGCAACAGACTGACGCTCAGCAGCAGACTCGCCGATCCACCGGGACAGGGGGATCACCTCCGGCCACAGACGCCGGGAGCCACTGTTGCTGTTGTTGTTTACACGGACTTTGAATGTCCCCGTTGCGCTCTGGCCTACGAGCGCTTAACCGGGCGAAACCTACTTGTTGGCCTGAGGCACTTCCCAATTGCCTCACGGCATCCGCGAGCAAGAGCAGCCGCCGAGGCAGTAGAAGCAGCTGGGCTGCAGGGAGTCTTC
>JAPLCH010000203.1 GCA_026392325.1 Solirubrobacterales bacterium
CGCCGGGTTGCTGGTAAAGGTCTCGAAGGTAGCCGGAGAGATTCGTGTAGTCGGCAATCCGCCTCAGATTGCACTTGAAGTGGTCGACATACACGGAGTCAAATCTGATCAGAGTCGTAAAGAGCCGCCAGTCGGCCTCCGTGGGGTTCCTGCTGTCCACCAGCCATCGCTGCGCACCAAGTTGGGCGTCAAGTTCATCAAGCGTCTCGAAGAGAGCTGTCACCTCCCGCTCGTAGACATCCTGCGTAACTGCTCCCCCGACTCTGAACACGGCTTTGTTGACACGCGGGTAGACAATTGCGTTGATCGCGTCGATCGCGTCTCGCAGCGGCTCGGGATAAAGATCGATTGTGTTGTCCGCCAAGTCTCCGAAGCCCGAGTTGAGCATCCGCAGAACCTCACTGGACTCGTTGTTCACAATTCGGTCTGTCGTTCTGTCCCAGACCATCGGGACAGTCACCCGCTGAGTAAACCCAGGCGAGCCGAGCTCGTAAACCTCACTGAGCAACTCAAAACCGTTGATCGGATCCGCGTATTCCCCACCGGTGAACGCCCAGCCGCGGGGATCACGGACCGGGTTGACCGCGGACATGCTGATCACATCTTCAAGTCCTTTGAGGGTGCGGGCAAGAACGGCCCGGTGTGCCCAAGGACACGCCCATGAGATGTAGAGGTGGTAGCGACCAGCCTCCGCTGGGAAGTCACTCTTCTGGTCTGAATTGACCACGCTCCGAAAGATGTCGTCCTCCGGGCCCACCGCAGAACGCTCCTGTGTTGCATCAGTACCCATAGGCGTCAGCCTAGTCGGCTGCAGCATCCTGGCCGGATTATCCCCCGGCCAGGGCTGCGGCGAAAACCTCTACTGAGTGACGCTTCGGCAAGCCGATCCGACGCAGTTCTGGAGCGCGACCAGCTTGACGCGAAGTGCTTCCTTGGTGGCGGTATACGAAGAGTCAGAAACCAAGTTGTGAAGCTCGTATGGATCGTTCTGGAGGTCGTAGAGCTCCTCCTCGCCGCTTGGCGTGAAGCTGGTCGCATTACCGGTTCCCCAGACGCTGAACTTCCATCGATCGGTTCGGACTCCGCGGTAGGGCTGGTCCCATTGCTGCGGCATTGTGGCGTCAGCAAAGAGCGGTGCCGTTGCTTCAAGTCCAATCGCCCTTGGTGTGAGAGTCGATGTGCCCTTGGCTGCTCCAAGCAGCGAGACACCATCCTGCGTGCGTCCAGCTGTGGCCTTAGCCGCCTCAAGGAGCGTCGCAGCGAAGTCAACGTTGGTTACGAGAGTTGACACTGTCCTTCCGCCGGTTCCGGCTGGGATCCCCGGGCCACTCATGACAAGTGGCACGCGAATGGATTCCTCATATGGGAGGTACTTGTCACCTGGAACGCGATGCTCGCCCTGCATCCACCCGTTGTCTGATGTGAAGAGAACGATCGTGTTGGTGAGCTGCTTTGTTGACTTCAGCGAGGCGATCAGGGTCTTGATCCCATCATCAACCGCCTTGACTGATCCGAGCCGGCCGTTGTAGTCAGCCTGAAGCTCCGCCTTCTTGAAGTCCGAGAGCGGGTTCGCAAGGATCAGCTGCTGATTCAACGGATGCCCCGTCGGCGCGGCATCGAAGTTTGGCTTCTTGGTGATCTGCGACCAGTCCCAGTTGAGGCTTTCATAACGCGGTGCTGGCCGTGGGTCCTTGACAAGCTTGCTGAGGCTGCTCTTGTCCTCTGCATGCTTGTTGGAAGAAAGCGCCTTGTATCGGCCCCCGTCACGGTATCCGTTGCGAATACCACCGTCAACATCCTCGCGGTGAGGCGAAGCTGGAGACCACCACAGGAAGAAAGGCTGCTTCGACTTGGCCTGGGCCTTGATGATCGTGTTGGAAATTCCAGCGGTCACGTCTGGCGAGTAGTTCTTTGGAACCTCAGTGCCATACGTGCTTGGGTCTATCGAGCTATACGGACCAAAGATCGCATTTGAGTTGGCGAGCAACTCAGCTCGGGACCAGCCGTGTGAGCCTACGCGCGGGTTCTCCTTGACCTGAATGTTGGCGAAGTCGATCAGCTTCTTGGCATATGACGAGTCGCCCCAGGACTTTGGCTTGCCGTTCTGGTTGATGGTGAAGTTGAAGTAGTCGTAGGCCGAAACGTCAAGTGATCCGTTCCAGTTGTTGAACCCGACTGGGATCTCACCGCCTGGAGTGATCAGATTTCCCTCCCCATCACGGTTCCCTGTCTTGCCGGAGCCATACCCGTTGAGCCACTTACCGACAAGTGCTGTGTAGTAACCGCTGTTTTGGAGCCACTTGGGGAGAGTGTTGGCGCGGTTGGTCATTCCATACCAGCCGTATGGCCAGAAGTTGCCGCCCACACCATGGTTGTGGGAGTACTGGCCAGTGATGAAGGTTGCCCTTGATGGGCAGCAGAGTGGGAAGGAGTCAACTGCGTTACTGAACTGGACTCCCTTGGCTGCGACGAGCGACTTGAGGTTCGGCATTGCCTGGAGGTCGGCGAGAGCCTGATCATCGGTCATGACGACGAGGATGTTTGGCTTGCCGTCCTTCATGTTCGCGGCGGTGCGAGCCATGGCTGGCTGAACGGCGACCAGTCCGAGGCAGGCGACTGATAACACGGTGATCGAAGTCTTCAACTGCCTGCTCATCATTCCCCTCCCAGGGTGGCTGTACACGTTCTGCCTACGAACTATAGAAATACCACCTATTGCGACGGGCTGTCAACTCTGATGCGTTAAAGCCTTCCAACGTGTTATGGGCTTCTTCAGGATTTCCTTACTTTCACGGCAGTAGATTCCCGCAAATGAACTCAAATGACACCCAGCCTGCATCAGTTTCTCTGTCCAATCGCAATCTTCGCGTGCTCAAGGCCGGATTCGGCGCTGCCTTGGGAAGCGCCCTTCTTGCAATCGCAGTCTCAGGCTCAACTGCCACGGCTGCACAGCACTGCACGATTACAGGAACCAACGGGGCAGATGTCCTGCGCGGAACCAACGGCCCTGATGTCATCTGTGGCCTTGGTGGGAATGACAAGATTTACGGCCTTGGTGGGAATGACACCCTGGTCGGGGGCGGTGGAGCCGACACTTTGAAGGGTGGGTCGGGGGCCGACACGCTCGAAGGTGACGGCGGCAACGACACGCTCGACGGCGGGAGTGGCAACGACACCGAAGGTGGTGGGGCTGGCAACGACCACCTGAATGGCTGGCTTGGGAACGACACCCTCGCCGGGGGCAGCGGAAACGACACCCTCGAAGGTGGCGCCGGACGTGACACCGAGAGCGGTGGTGCCGGCAACGACACTGAAAACGGTGGCACTGGTAACGACACTCTCACCGGTGGCAGCGGTGATGACACGCTCGACGGGGACCAGGGCACCGACACGGTCAGCTACTCCACCACCCCAGCGTCAGCTGGCGGCGTTGACGTTGAGCTTGGAGCAGGCACTGCCAGCGGAGTCGATGGTCCTGGAGCCGGCAATGACACGGTTGTCGACGACGAAAACGTCGTCGGTTCATTGGGTGACGACGTTATCTACGGAGATGGCTCAACCAACAGCCTCAACGGTGGCAATGGTGCCGATGAGATTCACGGTGGTGAGGGAAATGACACTGTCAACGGCGGAGCAGGCTCGGACGTGGTCTGGGGCGACGGCGGAAACGACACAGTCAGCGGCGGCTCTGGCAAAGACGGCCTCAACGGAGGCGACGGAAACGACGCGCTCAGCGGCGGCTCTGGAAATGATGGCGTCGACGGAGGGGAAGGCGAAGACACAATCCACGGTAATGACGGCAATGACCGACTTTCCGGGGGATCAGGAGACGACACCCTTGCTGGAGACAGTGGAACTGACACGGTTGACTACTCACAGTCCGCTGACGGCGTGACCGTTGACCTCTCGACCGACACGGCAACAGGCGACGGGACAGACATTGTGTCCGGTGATGAGAACGTCACCGGCTCACCCCAGGACGACACCATCACTGGCGACTCCGCGGTCAACATTGTAAATGCCGGAGACGGTGCTGACACCGTCTCAGGGGCCGGGGCAGGCGACACGCTCAACGGCCAGGCCGGAGCTGACACGCTGAATGGAAACGCTGGAGCAGATGCGCTCGACGGCGGATCTGGAAACGACACCCTCAACGGGGGGGCCGATGACGACACCTTGGTAGGCGGTTCTGATGACGACATTCTCAATGGTGACGACGGCAACGACACCGAGGACGGCGGAGACGGAAACGACAGCGTCAATGGTGGAGCTGGAAACGATGTGCTCCACGGAGGCTTGGGCAACGACAGCATGGGCAGTGACCTGACAGACACAACCGTTGACGGAGGAGACGGCACCGACTCCTGCACCGTGTTTGTTGCCGGCGGTTGCGAGTCCGAGGTTGACTGAACAAACCCGTCTGATCGAGCAGTCATAAGGTTTCGCCCCCGGCGGCACCTTCGCTGCTGGGAAGGGAAGCCGCTGCGGACGTCGCCCTGGAAAGTGCTTGGCCACGCTGATTCGTATCCTCCAGCGCAATGACTGACGCCTTCGGAGTTCCATCCCGCCCAACCGCTGTTCGCCTGATCATGCTTGGGTCGGGAGAGCTTGGACGTGAGGTCGTGATCGAAGCACAGAGGCTGGGCTGCGAAGTCCTCGCTGTTGACCGCTACGAAGGCGCGCCTGCCCATCGGATCGAGTTGATCTCCGCGGAGCAGGCTCGCCCCTCCGCGCGGCTTCTCGTCGTGCCCGAGATAGAGGCGATCGCTACCGACGAGCTCAAGGCACTGGAAGCAGAAGGACTCCATGTGGTCCCCACCGCACGCGCTACCAACCTGACGATGAACCGCGAGGGGATCCGTCGGCTTGCCGCCGAGGAGCTCGGCATCCCCACCTCTCCCTACCGATTCTGTGAAAGCGCAGAGGAGCTTCAGGCCGCAGTGGACGAGATTGGCGTGCCGTGCGTGGTGAAGCCCGTGATGTCGTCATCCGGGAAAGGGCAGTCGACAGTTCGAGATCCTGACGGAGGGTCCGCAGCCTGGGACTACGCCGCTCAAGCGGGCAGGAACGGAGCTGGCACGGTGATCTGTGAGGGCTTCGTTGACTTCGACTACGAGATCACGCTGCTGACTGTCCGTCACGCGGCGGGCACTTCCTTCTGTGCTCCGATCGGCCACATTCAAGTTGATGGCGACTACCGCGAAAGCTGGCAGCCACACGCGATGACCGAAACTGCCCTTGCCAACGCCAAGTCGTGCGCAAAGTCAGTGACCGATGCCCTCGGAGGCTGGGGACTCTTTGGCGTCGAACTCTTCATCAAGGGCGACGAGGTGCTCTTCAGTGAGGTTTCCCCCCGTCCACATGACACCGGCATGGTGACGATGTCCACGCAGGCACTGTCGGAATTTGCACTTCATGTGCGAGCGATCCTTGGACTGCCTGTGCCTGCAGGTGACATCCCCGTTCTGTCAGCAGGAGCGAGCTGTGTGGTGCTGGCTGACAGGGACCTGGCGGACCCGATGATTGACGGCGTGAGCGAGGCGCTTGCCTCCGCGCCGAACCTTGACATCCGACTCTTCGGGAAACCGGATGCGAGACCCGGAAGGCGAATGGGAGTGGTCCTCTCCACCGCCGACGATGTTGACACCGCGCGTGACCGTGCACGTAACGCGGCTGCTCACGTAACCGTCAGCTGACGATCAACCTCTGTTCAGCGGCCAGACTTTGGGGCGACGGGCATGAACTCCCACACGACAGTGTCCAACAGGCCAGTCCACTCTTTGACCCAAATCCGTTTGAACTTCGCCTTCCATTCAGCTGGCGGCATGTAGAGGATTGGAGCCTTGGCCCCATGGACCCGATAGCCCACGACAAAGAGAGGGACACGGTTCTTGAGGGACTGCGCATATCCCTTGTCTCCGCCAACGCTGAGGATGGTGAGCGCTTCGCGCGGCCCGGATTGCAGCTGGACTGAGAGTCCTTGGCCAAGCGGCCCCTTCCCGCCGGCAAGGCAGCAGAGCTCAACCACCTGATCTCCCGGCTTCCAGCGCGACGCGATCGCATCGGCAGCCTTCGAGGTCGCGGGCCGCTGTACATCCTTGAGCTCAACCACGGTGCCAAACAGAAGTCCTGCCGTGACCAGGCCTACCGAGATCAACGCAACCGGCCTTGGCCGACCAGCGAGCAAGGCACTGACAAGGAGAATCACAAAAGGGACTGAGGTGATCAGGTTCCGGGGCAGGAGCATGCTCTGTCCCGGCTGAAGGCTGACGGCGACAGCAAGTGCAGGTGCCGCGAGTGCAAGGAGCAGAATCAGCGCGAGGTTATGGCGGCGCGGCGAAGGAGCCTTGGGTCCGCTCCCCCTGAGGCTTTCCATGATCAGCGCTCCCAAGGAAACTCCGATCCCAGCGGCGATGAGAATCAACCCACCTTGGCCGGGAACCCAGTCCACTCCGGTGAGTGGATGCCCAAGATACGAATGGCCCATGATCGTTGCGACCGTGTTGATGCTCAAGGGTGACAGCGCGGAGATGCGATGAAGCTCATCGCTGGAATTGGAAACCTGCTGATGCAACCATGGAAGCCAGGCAAGGACGGCAAGGACAGGCCCAAGTTGGCTCAGCGCCACCTGCCGGCGCTTCTCCCCAAACACACCGAAAGCCCAGAGGGCCTGCGCGGCAAGGACTCCAATGGCGGTGAAATGGCTCATCAACGCAAGCGCGGAAACTCCCGAATAGAAAATCCAATTTGCCTTCCCTCCCCGATCCAGCGCACGAAGCAGCAG
>JAPLCH010000260.1 GCA_026392325.1 Solirubrobacterales bacterium
GGGCAGCTCGGGGATTTCACACTTTGCTGCCATGACCCGGTACTCCGTCGGTGCCTGACAGAGAGCTCCGACCGATTCACGCTGAAGGATCTCAAGGCGCTCCACCGGATCAAAACGGGCGTCGTGGATAAGGGCAGCTGCGCCGCAAAGCCAAGGGGAGAGGAACACGTTGCGCGCGGATTTGGACCAGCCGGGAGCGGCGGTGCACCAAGCAAGAGAGCCCTCCGGGGCGCCGAACCAGCCATTGGCCTGAATGTTCTGGCCTGCGATCCAACGGACGCCATGGACGATTCCCGTGGGCTCAGAAGTGGTACCCGATGTGAAGATCACGAGGGCTGCGTCGTCCGGCCGCAGCTCTGCCGCAGGGGCGGGGGAATGGATGAACAGCTCTGTCGGAGCCTCGGGGGTCAGATGTTCAGCCGGAAGGATGGCTACCTCACAACCAGGTTGGGCATCTGCCACTGCCTCTCGCGTTGATTCCTCACAGAGGATCAGGCGTGGCTTAGCCGCAGAAATCCGCAAGCTGAGGTCATGGGTTCTCAGCGATGCGTGGCATGGCAGCGCAATCGCGCCGATGCGCCATGTTGCCAACATTGCGAGCACCCATTCCGGGCGGCTGCCAAGAACCATCATCACGGTATCGCCGCGCTTCACGCCCATCTTCAGCAATCGGCCGGCGAGAGAGGCCGACAGCGCAGCAACCTGACCGAATGACCACTCCTGCCGCTCTCCCGCGTAGTCAATGGAAAGGAGCGCAAGTCGATCCTGAGGAGCCTGTTCAATAATCGCGGCAGCTGGGTTCACAAACCGTGAGAATAAGCCCCATGGGTAAGATCAGCGAACCAGACCTTCTATCACCGAATTTTGGGAGTCGAAACAGAAATGGCAACCGCCACCCCGCAGTTCACTGACAAGACTGATGAGCAGGCAGCGATCACAGAGATGGTCCGCCAGTTCGTCGACGAGCAAGTGCTTCCCAACGCTGAGCACTACGACCACGCGGACGAGTTTCCAGCGCCGATCGTCGAACAGATGAAAGAGCTTGGCCTCTTCGGGGTAACCATCCCAGAGGAGTTCGGCGGGATGGGCCTTGACCTCACGACCTACACGATGATCGTGGAGGAGCTTGCCCGAGGCTGGATCAGCATCTCAGGCATCATCAACACCCACTTCATCGGTGCCTACCTCCTCATGCAGTTCGGCACGGAGGAGCAGAAGGCCAAGTACCTGCCACAGATGGCAACCGGCGAGCTGCGCGCATCATTCAGCCTTTCCGAGCCAGAGGCCGGATCAGATGTACAGGCGATCAAGACCACAGCCAAGAAGGTTGAAGAAGGCACATGGGAGATCAACGGACAGAAGATGTGGGTCACCAACGGACTTATGAGCGGCCTTTGCTTCGTGCTCGTCAAGACCGATGTGGACGCAAGCCCAGCCTTCAAGGGCATGACCTGCTTTATCGCTGAGAAGGAGCCTGGAGTTCATGAGAACACTGGTGACCTGAAGGGCTTCAACGTTCCCCCAAGCATCAAGAAGATGGGCTACAAGGGCGTTGAGTCAACCGAGCTCGTCTTTGACGGCTACAAGTGCCCAGCTGACAACATCCTTGGTGGCGAAGAAGCCGGTGTTGGACAGGGCTTCATTCAGATGATGGACGCGCTTGAAGTTGGCCGCGTCAACGTTGCAGCCAGAGGTGTTGGCATTGCACAGCGCGCACTTGAGCTGGCCCTCCGTTACAGCCAGGAGCGCAAGACATTCGGAAAGCCGATCGCACAACACCAGGCAATCCAGTTCAAGCTTGCTGACATGGCAACCCAGGTTGATGCAGCACGCCTCATGACACTTCGTGCCGCGCGCATGAAGGACAACGGTGAGCGCTCCGACCTTGAGGCAGGGATGGCCAAGCTGTTTGCTTCAGAGGCCGGTCACTTCTGTGTTGAACAGTGCTTCCGGATCCACGGTGGCTATGGCTATTCCAAGGAGTATGAGGTCGAGCGGCTGTACCGCGATGTCCCACTTCTCCTGATCGGCGAAGGAACATCTGAGATCCAGCGCATGGTCATCGGCAAGAAGCTGCTTCAGCGGCACAAGATCTGATTAACGAAGAACGCGAATCCGGCCGGGAGGGCTATGCGCTCTTCCGGCCCCGCTTCCCGAACAATGTTCAGGGGGGCCTCTATGGCCTGATTCTCGCGGCGTCAGTAATGGCTGCTGCAGATGTTGAGAATGGCGACCATGCAGCGGGGATTTTTGTATTCACGGCCACAACTCTGCTCGTGTTCTGGCTTGCGCACGTCTATTCAGGCCTGCTGGGAGATTGGGCAGATAAGGGGCAGAGCCCGGACGGGGCCTCAATCGTTCGTTCGCTGAAGTTTGAGTTTCCGATTTTCAGTGCCCCCATGTTGCCCATCTCAATCCTGTTCCTTGGGTGGCTCGATGTCATTTCAGATCATGAGTCGATCAACGCTGCCCTCGGCCTTTGCGTTGCCGAGTTGGGTCTGACAGCGTGGTTCGCGTCTCGTCGCGGGGGAGCCAGCCTGGGCTGGGCAACGTTAGCTGTGCTTGTTTCACTTTCCTTCGGCGTCGGAATCATTGCGCTGAAGTCAATCCTTCACGGATAGCGACTCTCCCCCGGGGCGGGGGGAGTACTCTCTGGGAGTGTCCAGCGACGCTCCAGTCCTCATTGAGCAAGCCGTCAAACGGTTTCTTGACGAGGTGCCTGCTCTCAAGCCGCTGAATCTGATCATTGACCTTGAGCTCAAGGGCCGGGGCGATGTCCAGCCTTATACGGTCGAAGTTCCTGGTCCGACGATCACCAAGGGAGTTGCCGATCACGCGAGAGTCCGGTTGGAGGTTCCGCGAGCAGACTTCAATGTGCTCGCTGAGAAGGGCCATGTAAGGCAGTGGCGTGAGGCGTTTGAGCTTGGAACCATCAAGGCCAGTGGCGACAGCGCAATGCTCAGACTGATCGCACAGGTTGTCGCCAAGCAGGAAGAACGCGACAACTTGAGCAAGGGCCGTGCTTCTTCGTGACAGTTTCATCCCTCACGGACTAGGTCTTCCATGAGTCAAGGGACGCTCCGGATGCCGGCAGAGTGGGCCCCGCACGAGCAAACGCTGATTGCTTGGCCGTCGCGTGAGGACGCTTGGCGCGGAGTCGGGATTGCCGAGGCAAAGGACTGTTACTCAAGGGTGGTTGACGCTGTCAGCCAGTTCGAACCGGTGATGTTGGTCGTAAATCCCGGAGACGAGGATGAGGCACGCCGGATATGCCCCGAGTCCAATGTGGAAGTTGTTGCTCTCCCGATTGATGACTCGTGGCTGCGTGACAGCGGGCCAATAATCGTTGCCGACGATGATGCAAACCGGTTTGGGGTTGACTTCGCCTTCAACGCGTGGGGCGAAAAGTTCAAACCTTTTGAAAATGATGCTGCCGTCAGCAGGTTGCTGCTCGACCGCCTTGACATCCCCCGCGTCGAGTCGGGCCTTGTTCTTGAAGGTGGGTCAATTGCGGTTGATGGGGAGGGGATGCTGATCACAACTGAGCAGTGCAATCGGAACCCGAATCGGAATCTGGCTGGAGCAGGGGCTTGTCGAGGATGCGGACACAGACGGGCATGTAGACAACATCTGCGCGTTCTTGGCTCCGGGGCTGGTGCTGTTGCAGACGGCAGCAGTGGACGACCCCAACCATGAGCCAATGCAACGCAACCTTTCGATCCTCACGGAGTCGGGGCTTGCGGTTGAACAGATTGAGCTTCTGCCCCGGACTATTCGTCCAGAGGACGGGGAGGCGATCGTGGTTCCGTATACGAACTTCTACCTTTGCAATGGTGCAGCGATTGTTCCGGTTGCTGGTCTTGACCCTGACATGGATGCTGAGGCTCTCTCAGTTCTTTCCAAGCTCCTGCCAGGGCGTGAAGTGATCGGAGTGGAAGCACTCGCACTTGCATTTGGTGGAGGCGGGATTCACTGCATTACCCAGCAGGTGCCGGCATGAGACTGGTTGAGTCCGGACCGCCTTTGACCTCTCCAGCAAGGGTCGCGGCCCGGGGCCGTGGGGTTCTCCGGGTGGGTGCGGTCCAGCAGCGCTGGCATGAAGACGCGGAAGTTCATGCCCAGGCTTTGGGAGATGGAGTCGCGATGGCCGTTCGCGCTGGAGCTCAGATCGTCTTCCTTCAGGAGCTGACGCTTTCGCCCTACTTCGCGGTTTCCGCCGAGGGACCATCGCCGGCCACAGCCCACCCTGAGGATCTGATGGATGGCCCAACCTTCCGTTTTGCGGCCGCAATGGCATACGAGCATGGGGTTCCAGTCCACGCTTCGCTTTATGAGAAGTCCGACGCTGATGATGGACTCGGTTTCAACACGGCGATTCTTGTCTCGCCTGATGGAAGCCTGATCCAACGGACGCGCAAGCTTCACATTCCAGTTACCGAGGGCTACCGGGAGGACCGCTGGTTCCGCAAAGGGCCAGCGGCTGAGGCTGACGGTGGAGGCTTCCCCGTCACCCAGCTGAACCTTGACGGAGTGACAGCTCGCTTTGGACTGCCCACCTGTTGGGACCAGTGGTTCCCCGAGCTGGCTCGGGCCTACTCACTTGCCGACGCTGACATCGTCGTCTATCCCACTGCGATTGGTTCAGAGCCGGATCATCCGGACTTTGACACCCAGCCACTGTGGAAGCAGGTGATCGTGGGCAATGGGATCGCCAATGGTCTGTTCATGGTTGCGGTTAATCGGACTGGGGTGGAGGGTCCGCTCACCTTCTACGGGTCAAGCTTCATCAGCGACCCCTACGGGCGCGTTCTCTGTCAAGCACCACGTGATGAAGAGGCCGTTCTCGTCGCAGAGTTGGACCTGGGCCAGCGTCGCGACTGGCTGGATCTGTTTCCCTTTCTCACAACCCGAAGGCCTGACGCCTACGGGCCGCTGGTGGGCGGCTGACGCACCCCAGCTGGGACTGCTGGCTACTTGTTCATCAGGTCCATGCCTGCAACAACCGTTCGTTCGGTTATCAGCGGCGAGATGAGCGGTACTGCTCGATAGGTAAAACGCTTGGGGTCGGTGAATCTCAGCGAGAACGAGATAGCTTTATCGGGCGCGTAGGCCCTCACGAATGGAGTTCCACCCCAGGCGACTAGCCATGTTCCATCGGGCATTAATCTCGCTCCACCGCAGCATGGGCTGCTCCCGATTGAGGGATCGCTGAATACGTCGACGAGGCTCGCGGATCTGGTCAATGGGTCGATTCCGATGCGGAGTGCTCGGGGAGGTCGGGAATAGCTGATTCCCTTCTCGACGAGAGTAGAGCCGTTGTCAAGCATGCTGAGTGTTCCGTCAGCAAGCAGCCGCGCGTCGTGTTGCCCGAGAAGGTGTCGATCTGCCGCAATTCCGGGATCCCCAAGAATGTTGAGGCTTACTGGCGTTGCCGTCCCGCCAAGTTTCCAGTCGATGCCTCCGTCGCCCATGCGGATGCGATACACCGCGGAGGTCTCGCGGAACGATGTGATGTTACCCAGCTTGCTCTTCGTGATCTGGGGCAGGAGAGTTTCGGAAGTCGCGAGGTGAGTTGACGATTTCCAAGACCATACGGTGCGACCCTTGGCATCAACTTCCACAATCTTGGAATCGGTAACTCTTTGCCCCGCACCAAGACCAATTCTTCTTAGGTCAACTCCGGTTCGGCTCTCGTGCATTGCCATCAGCCAAGTGCCCCTGCTTGTCTGAACTGCCTCGTGCGCGTCAGTTTCTCCCACGGTCGGCTTTATGGCAGATGAGAGATGACCATTCAGAGTGCGAATCTCCAGCGCAGACCCTGATTTTCCGAAGGCAAGCTTTCCGTCTGGCGTGGCAAAGAAGTTGACCAAACTGATTGCATCCTTGCGCCACCAGATTGGGGCTCCCCTGCGGTCAACGATTGCCGCATAGCTGGTGGGTACTCGTCCGGCCTGAGCCCTTCCCGAAATATCGTTGATTGCTAACAGGGGGATTGACGCAGGCAACAGGCCAGCGGAGGCCAAGCTTGGGAAGTCGGCCGGAAGGCATCGTATTGAGTGTGAGGTTGTGCCGGACGGATCAGACAGGCGAACCACCGTTTTGTGCCCAGCCTTGAGATTGACAGAGGTGCTCACGTTGCCACTGACGGATCGTCGTGAATCAACCCTTGAAGATATGCCAGGACTGCCACTCACGGCCAACTTGATCTTCCCGGGAACGCAGGTGGTCACATAATTTGGGGTGGTCCGACTAAAGGCAGGTTGAAGCCCACCACTTGACGAGAGGCTGACAGCGGCAGCCTGCGCACCAAGAGGCCCACACAGCGTGAACATGGTCCACGCCACGGTTATGAAAAGCACTCTTCTGATGGAGGCCACTCTATCGAGCTTCGGGAGCCCTTGTGTAAATGTTCCAATTTTGCCTGGCGTCTAGGGCAATGAGATCCCCGGATGACTTTGGAACCTCAGCTACCGGCAAGCGCTCCGAAGTAGACCTGCCAGGCAAGGGCGCTCTTTGCAAGCAAGCTGAGCCACAGGTAGACGCGCTCCGCGAACACGGGGCTTGCCCATCGTCCCCGGGCCCTGTACTGGAGCCACATGTTGACAGCGAAGGTGTTGAACAGGATGAAGAGCGTCACGAAGATCGCGTAGACAAATGCTGGGGGGCTGGACCCTTGACCCTCAGAGACGCCCAACTGGACTGCTATTGCGATCCACGGAATCGCCCCAGCAATGCAGCCATAGATGAAGGGGCTCCAGTCAACTGTTTCGCGGCCCTCGTTGGCCCGCTCCATCACGAGTCCGAAGAGGATCATTGAGGCGTTGACGCCAAACAGTGCGATCAGGGCTGTGATCTCGTTCACTCCTGCGAGCATCGCGATCAGGACAATCATCACCGATGCGCTGATGGAGTACTCAATCCAGCGGGCAGGGTTGACTCCGCGCTCGATCTGCTTGTCATACCAGCCATTTGCCCAAGTGGCGACGGAGAGGTGGTCAATCGCCGCGAGGGCCAGAAAGAGCACGACCGCGAGGTCAATCCTAAGGTCAAACAGTCGCGCGGGGCCTCCGAATGAGCCTTCGCCGGGAGGGCCGGTCATATAGAAGGCAACGACCTGAAGTGCAGCTGCCTTGGCGAGAACAAGAATCAGGAGCGCCTGTGCTGCATGAAGGACACCGACGATCAGATTGAGTCGCTTCAGCCCGTGGGCCTGAGTCTGAATACCTTCAACTGTTGTCGTCATCTCGCGTCGCTCCATTCGAGTGGGGAAGGGGAAGTCTCACACATAAGGATGGCGGTGAAGACCCATCCCGTGTTATCCATTTCTTCACTCATGGGCGGGGGTAAGCAAGTAGCTTCCAGCCCAATGGGCGACCCTCGCACAATCAGGCTTGGAATCAACGGCTTCGGCCGGATGGGAAGGCTTGCCCTGCGCGCCTTGTGGGACTGGCCCGAGGTTGAGGTCGTTCATGTCAACGAGGTCGCTGGAGATGCGGTGACCGCTGCTCACCTGATGACCTTCGACTCAGTCCAGGGACGTTGGGCACACGAGGCCACTGGAGCGGGGGAAGAGCTTCAGGCCGACGGCAGGACAATCTCCTATTCGTCATTCAGCACTCCTGGTGAGGTTCCCTGGAATGACCATGGGATTGACATCGTGCTTGAGGCAACCGGCAAATTCAAAACCTCCGACCAACTCGAGGCTTACTTTGGGCGCGGGGTGAAGAAGGTTGTTGTGGCGGCCCCAGTCAAGGACGGGCCGCTGAACATCGTGATGGGTGTCAATGACCACCTCTATGACCCGCAGAAAGATCACATAGTCACAGCAGCATCTTGCACGACCAACTGTCTGGCCCCAGTTGTGAAGGTTCTTCAGGAAGGCATTGGGATCAGTCGTGGCTCAATCACGACGCTGCACGACATGACAGGAACCCAGTCCGTTGTTGACACGCCGCACAAGGACCTGCGGCGCGCTCGCGCTGGCAGCCTTTCATTGATTCCAACGACGACGGGTTCGGCGACCGCAATCGGACTTATCTTTCCCGAGCTGCAGGGCAAGCTTGACGGCTTGGCAGTGAGGGTCCCGCTGCTCAATTCTTCGCTCACTGACTGTGTATTTGAAGTCTCCCGGCCAACGACCGTCGAAGAGGTCAATGGACTGCTCAAGGCTGCGGCTGATGGGCCATTGGCAGGGATTCTCGGATTTGAGGAACGGCCGCTTGTTTCAGTTGATTTCAAAGGTGACGCGAGGTCGTCAATTGTGGACGCCCTGTCAACCATGGTCACCGATGGAACTCAGGTGAAGATCCTCTCTTGGTACGACAACGAGTGGGGCTACGCCAACCGCTGGGCAGAGTTGGCCCGCAAGGTCGCAGTAACTCTGCCGGCTTGACGCTCACAATCAAGCCATGACCTCAGGGACCCAAGCCAGTAGCGGATCCAAATCCAGTGGTGACCTGCGGAATTACATCTTGGTTACGGCCGCCTACTGGGCCGACACGTTGGCTGATGGGGCAAGCCGGGTCCTCGTCCTTTTCTTCTTTTACAACCTCGGCTACAGCCCGTTCAAACTTGCCAGTCTCTTTGTCTTCTATGAGGTTTTCGGAATCATCACCAACCTTGTAGGGGGGTGGTTGGCTGCCAAGCGCGGTCTGAAGTTCACGCTCTTTTCGGGATTGTCAGTTCAAGTGGTGGCGCTCTTGATGCTGGCGGTTGTTCCCGAGGCGTGGCTGGTTGTTCCTTATGTGATGGTCTCCCAAGCCCTGTCGGGCATTGCCAAGGACCTGACCAAAATGAGCTCGAAGAGTGCCGTCAAGCTCGTGGTTACCGAAGGGGATGAAGGAGCCCTATACCGATGGGTTGCGATCCTTACCGGTTCCAAGAACGCACTGAAGGGCGTCGGGTTCTTCATCGGCGGTCTCTTGCTGACAGTCGTGGGGTTCCAAACTGCCCTGCTGATCCTCGCGGCAATGGTGTTCACGACACTGGCAGCAACAGCGCTGCTCATGCACGGGGGACTTGGTACAGCGGATGGAAAGGCCAAGTTCCGGCACATGTTCAGCCAGAACAGGGCAGTGAATGTCTTGGCTGCAGCTCGGATTTTCCTCTTTGCTTCACGCGACGTGTGGTTTGTCGTCGGCCTGCCTGTGTTTCTGCGGACAGAGCTTGGCTGGTCGTTTTGGGAAGTTGGAACATTCCTCGCGGTCTGGGTGATCGGCTACGGAATTGTGCAGGCGTCAGCGCCCAAATGGGTCCGCGGTAGGTCGGATGGTGGGGGTGGTGAGCCTGACGGCAGAAGTGCTGCCCTGATCGCATTCATCCTCGCTCTGTTCCCAGCTGGGATCGCGATCGCGCTGGAAGCCGGTGTTGACGAAACCCTGGCGATCGTGGTGGGCCTTGCAGCCTTTGGAGTTATCTTCGCCGTCAACTCAGCCGTGCACTCGTATCTGATCCTGAGCTACTCCCATGGAGACAAGGTGGCGATGAACGTCGGCTTCTACTACATGGCCAATGCTTGCGGACGGTTGCTCGGGACACTCTTGTCTGGCCTGCTCTACCAGTGGCAGGGTCTCACCGCTTGCCTCTGGGCCTCTGTTGCTTTTGTCCTGCTCGCAGGTCTGCTCTCGCTGATGCTGCCCAGAGCTGATTCAGCCGAGCAGCGCCTAGTGCCAGCCTGAGCAGTCAGCGCCAGAA
>JAPLCH010000005.1:0-3810 GCA_026392325.1 Solirubrobacterales bacterium
CGCAGTGCCTTCACGGTCCTTGAATCACCCGCCAGAAGCAGACTTACCTCAGTTTCAGACTCGTCTGAAAGCCGAGCAACATCGGGAGCGCAGCCGGCCTTTTCCAATTCCCGCAACGCTGTTCTACCTGTGGCGAAATCAGGAGCCATCCATGCTCGGTCGAGGAGAACATCTGGAGCCTTCTTGACCTGAAGCGTCACCGTGTCGATGATGCCCATACTGCCCTCGGAACCAGTCAGCAGCTGCCTCAGGTCTGGGCCTGCTGCCGTTCCAGGCATCGGAGCGAATCGCACAGGTCCTGTTGGGGTCGCAGCCGTAAGGCCGATCACGTTCTTGTCGATCCGCCCGTACCCAGTCGATGACTGACCGGCAGACCGGGTGGCCACGAACCCTCCAACTGTTCCGTACTCAAAGCTCTGAGGGAAATGACCGATTGTCAGTTGATGGTCCGCGAGAAGCTGCTCGGCAGCTGGGCCACGTGTGCCTCCAGCGAAGGTGGCGAGACCACTGTCAGCATCCAGTGAAGTCAGACCCGAGAGATTGGTCAGATCCACTGAGATTGCGCCGGAGAACCCTTCTCTAACTGTCGCAAGACCACCAACAACACTGGTCCCTCCCCCAAATGGAGTTACCGCAATGGCATTCTCCGAGCAGTAGGTAAGCACTCCGCTGAGTGAGGCCTGATCAACTGGCTGAACTACAGCATCCGGGACATCGCCTGGCTCTCCTCCACGTAGGCTGATCATGTCCGGATAGCTCTTGCCTGCGCTGCGGAGAACGCGGAACATCTTGTCGGACCGAAGGTTCCCCTCTCCAACAATGTCAGACAATCCTCGAAGAAGCCGCTCATCCAGAAGTGAATCTTGAACGTTGAAGCCGGCCTCTTCTCGGGCCACAGCTTCAACCTCGTTGCCCACTCCAAGCTGTGTCTGGAGCCGGGCTCGAACTGAGTCGGAAAGGTCCCGGGAGTGGGCAGGATCTCCCCATCCCCATGTTGGCATTTCGTAAGAGTCAGGCATCCAGAGCCTCCTTGAGTTGAGCGGCAGCGGATGCAAGCTCGCGCTTCTGTCCTCGACGGACAAAGAATGACCCGAGTCTTGCTGTTCCCTTCAGCCTGCGGTTGATTGAAATCGTTACTTCGGAGCCAGTGGCTTCCTCCGACACGGAGATGCTCTCCGTGGAGGAGCCAATTGCCTTGGCGAATGGAGTACCAGCCAGAACCTGAGCCCACTCGACAGACTCCCCAGCCCTTAGGGAGGAGAGACTGAACGCCATTGGTACAGCCTTTCCTCTGGGTGACATGACCCAGCGCGTATAGCTTTCGGCGTCAGGCCTGTCAACCCGGTCGACTGCCGGCCACCATCGCGGTAGACGTGCAGGGTCAGCCGCGTAGGACCAGACCTTGTCGGCCGGCGCCGAAATGGTCACCTTCACTTGAGTCCGGGGCACCGAGGTTCAGCTGTTCCCGGCAAGCTTGCGCAGATCACGAACGAGCAGGAGATGACCCAAGTAACTCGTTACGGAAGCAAGATTGTCAAGGGCCTCTACGGCTTCAGCTCTCCGCTCAGCATTTCGGGAACGAAGCGCTGGAGCAAGAATCTGCTGAAGAAGCGCCGCTTCCCGGTCGGCAGAGCTTCTGAATACACGAAGGTTTCTTCCGGCGACCCCATATCGGGCCAGCTCGCCTACGGCCTTGATGATCTCAACATCCGTGTCGTCAAAGCCGGCTGTCCCCTCCCGAGGCTCGCTCTTGATCACCCCATACTCCTGGAGCTCTTTAACCAGCGACGGCTCTACCCCAGTCTCGAGAATTACATCCTCAATCGATGTCCAGGAACCGTTTCTCTGCACTGCGGTTGCGGTACGCCGAGGAGATGACGGAGCAGCTGGGCCGGCTGCTTCGGGCCCCTGAGTCCTTCCCGAAGCAAGCTCCTGCCGGATGACCTTCAGGGGCAGAAACTCGTCCCTTTGAAGCCTCAGGATGGTTCGGAGCCGATCGACCTCCGCACGCCCATACATTCGGTAACCACCGGCAGTTCTGCGGGGGGTGAGCAGACCGCGGTCCTCAAGGTAGCGAATCTTCGAGATGGTGAGATCGGGGAACTCGCGCGAGAGGCGCTCGCAGACAGTTCCAATTGTGAAGACGGTTTTTGGCTCAGAAAGAGCTCCGTCCCCCTTGGGCTCCTTGCTCATCGGTGGAGGAACGCCAAGCGATACTTGCCGACCTGGACCTCGTCGCCGTCGGCAAGAGCCTGACTGTCAATTCGCTCTCGGTTCACATAGGTCCCGTTGAGTGACCCACAATCGTCGATCCACCACTCCGTGCCTCTGCTGACAACAACCGCATGGTCTCGGGACACAGTGATGTCATCAAGGAAGACAGCGCTATCTGGCCTGCGACCAATTGACTGTTTCGCACCTACCAGGTGAAAACTCTCGCCACTCCGGCCTCCGCCAGAACGAATGACAAGGAATGCTCCCTCCGGCTCGGCAGCGGCTTCAACTGCGTCTAGTTCGCCGGTCTCGCCAATCTTCCATGCGCCAGTCGCGCCATCGGGCTCGGAAGAGATGAAGGCGCCACAGCGTTGACAGTAGCTTGAGCCCTCCTGAACGGAGACTCCACATTCTGGGCAGTGAGCAGCCATACGGTCAGTCTACCCCGACCCATAGCCAAGGGTCAACCCGAGGTGGAGGGTGTGCAAAAAGCTAATTCGAATGCATGGCCCGTAGCTGCCTGCGGGCGTCCACGGCATAGAGAACCGTCGCCCACAGACTCAGAATGATGCCCGAGTAGAGAAGCAGCAGTGCAAACCACTGGACGTGCACCATCGCCCAGAAGGGCGCGGCAAGGATCGGAGCCACCCCGAGCCGTCCAGCCCAGTTGATTCGGATCTGGACACCCTTTCTGACGGCCCACTGACCAACCAGCAGCATCAGTGCCTCTCGGACGAGCACGATTGCAACGGCCCATCGCGGCAGCAGTTCATAACGCCACGACACGAACATTCCCGCAAGGGCTAAACCCCGGTCGGCTATCGGGTCGAGTAAAGGTCCCAATCGACTGTATTGACCTGTCAGCCTGGCCAAAAAGCCATCCAGGTAGTCACTCCAGCCAATTACGCAATAGAGAATGGCTGCCGAAAGGTTGTAGCCGTCGTCGCTGGATAGGACGAGCCAAAGAAAGATCGGGATGCCAACGATCCGCCCTACTGTGACCGCATTGGGGATCGTCCAGGGATTCCAGGGGGCATCGCTCAACGTCTCGGGCGGCGGCGGCCCTGACCTGTCAGCGCCGAGCAGGCGCTTCCAACTCTGCTTGGGAGCGGTCAGGACAGTTCTTTCCAGAGAGCAAAAGCTGATGCGCCGGCATCGGCTATAGGAAGGTCTGTCTGGTCCCCGCCTCTGACCCTGGCCTCGACGACACCCTTCTCCAGCCCCTTTCGACCTATCGTTAAGCGCACTGGACAGCCGACCAGATCCGCGTCGGCGAACTTCTCGCCCGGCGACGAAGAGCGGTCGTCAAAGAGCACACTGGCTCCTGCTGAGTCCAACTCAGCTGCGAGTAGCGCTGCGGCAGCGTGCTCATTGGATTCAGAATCTCCGAGGGCGATGACCTCTATGTCCCAGGGAGCCAGCGCTGGTGGCCATTCGATCCCTCTATCGGTGGCTGTTTGCTCGACGGCAGCCGCTGCTATGCGCGCTGGCCCAATGCCATAAGAACCCATGACTATTGGCTTCTGGGCGCCATCATCGTCAAGGAATGTGGCTCCGAGAGCCTCGGAATAGCGGGTTCCCAGCTTGAAGATGTTC
>JAPLCH010000005.1:3828-4415 GCA_026392325.1 Solirubrobacterales bacterium
TGACCATTGAAGAGATCTCCAGCTTGGACCGCTCTGATATCGGCGCCCACAAAGTTGAAGTCGCGGCCGGGTCGGACACCCTTCAGGTGAAGATCATTCCGGTTTCCGCCGACGATGTAGTCGTGGTTTGTAGAAACAGCGGAATCAAGGACTATTTCGTGGCTGACGCCAACGGGACCGAGGAAACCAGCCGGTCCAAGGTTCTGCTCAATCTCTTCTGCGTGTGCCTGACGGACTTCAACTCCAAGGGCAGTCGCTAGCTTGATCTCATTCAGCGTGTGATCGCCCCGAACGACAGCAATCTTGAAGGTCTCGCCGGCAATGACTGGGATTGACTTGAGCAGAGCACCAGACGCAACACCCATTGAGCCTGACACCTCCTCGATCGTTCTCAGTCCAGGGGTAGCAACCTCCTCAGGAGCCGAAGAGATCGAGGGGAGATCTACCGCCTGTGCTTCAGCGGAGGCCACTTCGACATTCGCCGCATAACCAGGCGCGAGGGCAACTTCATTTTCCCCTGCCGCACAAGGAGCCATGTATTCGTGGGCGCCAGAGCCACCCATCATTCCCACATCAGATTCAACCCG
>JAPLCH010000175.1 GCA_026392325.1 Solirubrobacterales bacterium
CCCAGAAGGCGACATCGCCGACGGAATCTCCGTTGACGACCTTCGTGCCAAGGGCCGCGAGCTGGAAGAGTCAGTACTCCAGGCGCGCACTGACGCAGTCAAGCCAGAGGATCCGTTCACCTTCATCTACACCTCAGGCACAACCGGCCCGCCAAAGGGTTGTGTGCTCAGCCACCAGAACTATCGAAGCGTGCTCTCAATGTGCGCGTCACTTGATGTTCTTTCAGGTGGAGAAACCACATACCTGTACCTCCCGCTTGCGCACTCGTTTGCGCTCTTGATCCAGCTCATCTCGTTCGATGTCGGCGGCACAATCGCCTACTTCGGCGGAGACACGAAGCAGATCATCTCCGAGCTCTCCGAGGTCAAGCCAACGTACTTCCCAAGCGTTCCAAGGATCTTCGAGAAGATCTACACCATGGTCACCGCCAACTCGGAGGACCCGGAGCAGCTCAAGGCAGCAGTCGCCCTCGGCGGCAAGGTTCGCGACCTTCAGGCAGCAGGACAGGAAGTTCCGCCAGAACTTGCAGAGCCTTTTGCAGCCGCCGACGAGAAGTTCGCCATGGTCCGAGCTGCATTCGGTGGGAATGTTCGCCAGGCAGTAACCGGAGCCGCTCCTATCGCACAGGAGATCCTTGAGTTCTTCTGGGCAGCAGGAGTTCCCGTCCTTGAGGGCTACGGCATGACTGAAACAGCGACGATCGCGACCTACTCATCAATCGAGAACCACCGTTTTGGAACGGTGGGGCGCGCTCTCCCAGGAGTTGAGCTGAAGATCGCTGATGAGGACCAGGAAATCCTGATCAAGGGTGGCAACATCTTCGAGGGCTACTACAAGAACGACGACGCGTCTTTCGGTGCAGTCCTTGACGGTTGGCTCCACACGGGTGATGTTGGCTCAGTTGACGCTGACGGCTACCTCAAGATCACCGGCCGCAAGAAGGACATCATCATCACTGCTGGCGGGAAGAACCTGACGCCGGCAAACCTGGAAAACGACATGAAACAGACGCGGTATGTGTCCCAGGCAGTGATGCACGGTGACAAGCGGGCATTCCCATCAATGCTGATCACACTTGATGAGGAAGAAATCATCCCGTGGGCTGAGGCTCAAGGGATTCCGTCTGACATTGCATCGCTGGCAGTCAACCCTGCAGTCATCGAGATCATCCAAACTGAGCTCGACAGGGCCAACTCCAAGTACGCCCAAGTGGAACAGGTGAAGAAGTTTTTCATCCTCGAGCACGACCTAACTCAGGAAACGGGCGAGTTGACCCCTACTCTGAAGGTGAAGCGCAACATTGTGAATGAGAAGTACGCCGACCGATTCGACGCCCTCTACGGAGGGTAAGTAAGGAGATTCAATTGCGGACCGACCCAACCGAGAACGGAGGCCTCTTCATCGGTCGCCGCCCCGGGACTGGGCCGATCCGCTATCGAGCCCTTCCCGCCCCGGGTTCAAAAGCCCGGAGACGTATTGATGCAACCTTCGCCGCACTGCTGATTCTGCTGATGACCCTCATCGGCCTGTCCTATTGGGGGCCCCTGCCCCTGCTTGGACTGTGGGTCGGTTCGCAGGTCCAGTACTTGACCGACAGCCCGGGAACGGGGGTCCTTTCCGCCTTCCTGGTGGTGCTTGGGTCCTTGATGTTCGGCCTTGTGATCCTCAAGCAGCTTGATCGGTATTGGATCCTCACCAGACGCGCAGCAGGCCACGATCAGCGCGAGGGAGCACTGGGACGCATCTTTGGCGTCACATGCCTTCTGGGAGCTGCTGGGTTCTCTGTATGGCTCCTCCTGTTCAGTGGCGCAGAGCTCGCGCCCGTCGGCATTCGCTTCTAGACGGAGCTTTCAGACCCTTGGGCTTCATGGACCGTTACCGCAGCTACTCGGAGCTGACGGACGAGGAAGTTCGCGCTGACTTCAAGGCGCAAGCCGACGAGCGCAGGGAGAAGGAGCTCTCAAGGGTTGAGCTCCTCGACCTCACCTCGTCAACAGCTGATGAGCTTCCACACCCCGCAGTCGCAGCAGCGATCTCATTTGCTGCCAAGCGTGCGCTGAACCATGAGTCCGATCCAATCTCCTCAGAGCTCCGCGACCGGTTCGCAGCCGAGGCGGGAATTCCCAACGCAAGAGTTGGCGTTGGCGCAGGCGCCTCCGGGCTGCTCACAGCACTTGTCACCGCGCTGGCCGACAGCGGCGACCGGATTCTCATCCCATGGCCGGCATACCGACTGCATCCCGTCCTCGTGCGGACTGTTGGCGCCACCCCAATCCCGCTGGAAGGAACAAGCGGAGTGGAATCGCTGATCTCCGGAGCTGAGAAAGCGGGCTCCTCCCCAGTCCTGATTCTCACCAACCCCAACGATCCCGATGGGAGTCTGCTCAGTGCCGCCGAAGTGGCGTCCCTGCGAGACGGACTTCCGGCCACGACCACACTGGTGGTTGATGAGGCGCTCGTGGACTACGCCGGGGAAGACCACATCAGAGAGATGAACGACCTTGTGGCCGGCACGGAAGGGCTATATCTCGTCCGTTCGCTCTCCAAAGCGTGGGGCCTTTCTGGACTCAGGGTTGGTTGGGTCCTTGGTGGCCCCGATTCGGAGGACATCATCGCGAGGCTTGCCCCCGTGCTTGGCGTGCCCATGCCATCAGAGGCAGGTGCGCTTGCAGCCCTCGAAGACGCCCGCCCACAGCGCGATGCGCGCGTCAAGGCTGTCACCAGACAACGAGAGCGGCTTGAGTCGCTCCTCAGGGGCACAACCGTCGAACTTCAGCCGTCCGCATCCAACCTTGTGTGGGCCAGAGTGCCAGGCATCTCATCCGAAGCGCTGGCCGCGAAACTGAGGGAGGCCGGAGTGCTTGTCCGCGACGGTGCTGAGGTTGGCGATGCCGAACACATCTGCGCCGCCGTCAGAGGAGACGAGACAGCAACGGACCGCCTCGCCGAGGGGCTGGTTGCAGCAGCAGCGACTCAGCCGCGTTCGTCAGCCGACTGACGCAGAAGCGTCGACGTCGTCTGCTCAAGAATCCGGCGCCAAGCCCGACTCTTTTCCTGCTCCGCGGTGAAGTGCTTGACAACCTTGCGAACTCGGGTCGCGGATATCTCCACGCCGTGCTTGGCCGACATCCGCTTGAGGCGCTCGTAGTCCTCTGAGAGCTTCATCGTCACCGATTGGAAGCCGTGCCGCGCAATATCCAGGCGGGAGGTGAAGTTCATGACACTCGTCTTGAACATCAGCTCATCATCAGCCTCCGGCTCGATCAGGAGAATGTCAACGCCTGGGTAGCGGCTCTCCCACTGGGCGCGCATCTCATGCAGTCGCTGGTAGGCCAGGAGCTTGAAAGTCTGATACCCGATGTGCTGGAAGCCCATGTCAGAAATTCGGCTCCGATTCCCACCGGACTTTGTCGGGGTTCCCATCTCGTTGACATAAGGCACAAGGGGATTGACAACAACGATGAACTTGGCTCCAGCCTCAACCGCAATATCAAGGTTGGTGGTGGAAACAATGCCGCCGTCCACAAGCTCTCTGCCTTTGAGCTCTACCGGGCGATAAACCATTGGCAGTGCAGTGGAAGCCTGAA
>JAPLCH010000142.1 GCA_026392325.1 Solirubrobacterales bacterium
GATGCAGGTCTTCTGAGGTGCCCCGTCTTCGGAGGGCGTGGCGTTTGCCCCTACTGGCGTTGTGGGGTAGCCGGTCGCAAGGGTGCATTTGCTGGCATCTGTATTGCCGGGCACGGTGCTGGTCGCCGCCCCACCGCTGGCAACGCCAACCACTCCGCTAGCGAGCAGAACTGCCATTGCAACTGCACCGAACGGACTGCCCTTGAAGAGACGCGCGAGCTTCCTCACAGTGAGACCCCTTTTGGAATGCCAGCGGCCCGTTCCGCCGGCGCATAGGCGCCACAATAACCCTATGTACATATTTGTGTCAAGTGTGGCACCCGGCGTGATGATTCGGGCCGACCGGTCTAGCATTTTTTCGAACGCTGGTGAGTCGCTGGCGGTTTGGATCGCTGACAGGGGCCCGACAACATTCGCAGCAACTTTGCGCAAACTCTTGGATATCCGTCACTGCTGGAGTACGATTGTCCAATGGCCGCAACCGGTAGTACTGGTGAGGCTTCTCTCTTTCCGGTTGGACTGGGAAGCCTGACACCGGTGTCAGGTTGGTTCCTTGATGTGGGAGCGGATCCACTCAGTGGCCGCGGCAATGGCCCAGTCGCCTGCCGCGATGGCGACCATCGACTGTTCGGCTTCGTCCACCGGCGGCACCGGTGACCAGGACCGCCCGTTGATGTCGATGAACATGAGAAGCGCAACGAATGCTGCCCGCTTGTTGCCGTCCGGCAGCGGGTGATTCCTGGAGAGACGAACGACCAGCACCGCTGCCTTCTCCACGAAGTCGGGGTGGAACTCGGTTTCGCCGAAACCGGCCTGCGGAGCCTTCAGCGCCGAGTCCGCAAGTTCAAGTCGTGATGAGCCGCGAATTGTCGCCTCATCGAGGCCTGTGACCAGCCGGGCGATCTCGACATAGTCGTCGAGCGTCAGGTAGCGGACCGTCACTTCGCGAGCCGTTCGAGAAGCTCCCTATTCTCCTCGATGATCTCCTTCACCCGTGCTGTGAACTCCGGGTCTCTGCGGCGACGCTCGATCGCCTCCCGGAGTGATTGCTTGACCGTCTCGTTGATGCTCTGACCTTCGGCCTGCGCAAGGGCCTCGGTGTCAGCAGCAAGCTCATCGTCGAGACGGACGGTCAGATTCTTACCCATGGTGTCATGGTAGCACGGTGGCATGGAGTGAAAGCGATTCGTTCTCATTGACCACCAGCGTATGCAGCAAACTCATGCGATTCGGCGACGACTTGTCAAGAAACCGTCAACAGTGTTCGACGGGATTGACCACCGGGGAATATTGCGCGCCCACCTGCTCCAATACGTACATCGTCAAGCCTGTGAAGCTCGTTGCCAACAAGCTTTTCTCAGCCGGGCCTAATGGCTTCGTTTGGGATGGCAAGGTCAACAAGAAGCTTGCGGACAAGGGTAGTTGGGAGGCCAAGATCACCGCGGTCAGCGGAGTTCGTAAGGCAACCCTGACGCAGTTCCCGATCACCATCCGCTGAGCTTTACTGTCTCACCCCAGGAGAAGGGTTCCGGGACGTTTGGGCGGCGTGATCTTCGCAATCCCTAACAAAGGACAGCCGCAAATTCGCAACAACTTTGCGCAAGTCCTTGGCAGCAGGCCACAGCCCAATTACGCTCAACCAACGAGTAGCCATGCAAGCAACGCTCCGGATGCGCCTTGCTGTTCTTCCCCTATTACTCCCCGCCCTCCGGCTCTTGCTGGACTGGCGGGGTTTTTGTTTTTCTGGCCCCGCCCGCAGGCGTCCCGGGGCTATGGGTGGTTGGAGCGAATTGCCCTCCAGCCGATCGCCTGCGCTACCTTCAGGCACTGCTAAACTAACGATATGGACACCCTCTCTGTCTCGGATGTAGCTAGATCGTTGGGTACTTCGATTCCGCGAGTCCAACGGGCGATCACCCGGCTTGGAATCTCTGGAGATGGCCGGCGACGCCCCCGCTACACGGTCAAGCAGTCTGAGCAACTGTGCCGCGAGCTTGGGGCCGCATCGCGGATTGACGGCTTTTCCCAGACCGAAGTGCGAGTCCTCGCGGCGCTTGCCATGGCTCCCCGCGGGCTTTCATCCGTTCGCGTGCTCGCAGCGAGGGCGGGCCTGTCGCCGACGGCTGCCTCACGGGCGTTCACCCAACTTGAATCACGCGGTTTGGCCATGCGTGAGCGAACCATGGTCGCCGCGGGCCGAGCCAAGGCGGTTGACGTTCTAAGCGCAAACAGAAGCGCGGAAAAGTGGGCTGCGCTTACCCGAGAGTTGTCCACAACCATTCCGCCAATCAAGCCTTCAACCACAGCCGCACGTGTCCCACCCCACCTTCACCACCTCTTCTGGAATACGGCTTCTTCTCAAATGAACACGGGTAGCTCGGGCGGCTATATTGCCCGCCGCCTGATCACAGAAGGTGACATTGAGGGCCTTGGGTGGGGAGCCGCAAACCTCTCCCGCGCAGATTGGCTTCACGCAGCCCAAACGCGCGGGCTCGACAAACGACAGAGGGCAATGGCACTGAACTTCGCGCAGCAAGGCAAGCCGTGAACCTGCCCGAGCACATCAGGAAAGTCCTTCCCAAAGACACGGCTGATTCGTGGGAAGCACTTGTTCCTGTGCTGCCGCCAGACATCTACCTTGCTGGTGGGACTGCCCTCGCCGTCCACCTTCAGCATCGGGTGAGTCGTGACCTGGATTTCTTCTTCCATGCTGATGCCGTTGACCTCTCCGAGCTGGAGAGCAAGGTGGCCGATGTCGGGCCCTTTGCAGTGACATCCAGGGCACCGGGGACTCTCAACGGCCTCTTCTCACAGACAAAGGTTCAATTCCTTCACTGCGATGAGACTGATGCGCAGACGCTGCTTGAGCCGCCAAGAGTGATCGCCGGACTTCATGTGGCTGGGATACCCGACATTTTTGCGATGAAACTCAAGGTCATTGCCGACCGTGGCGAGTTGCGGGACTACTTTGACCTGATGAAAATTGAGCAGCAGACGGGTCTGCGTGCTGAGGAGGGCATTGGCTTTTTCCTCTCTCGTTTCAGGCGAAGCCCAGACAACCAGGTCTTACTGCCGGTGCTCTCCGCATTGGGCTACCTGGATGATGTTGACGAGGGCGATTCACTGCCCGTGAAGAAGGCGACAATCGATGCCTACTGGCGCAAGCGTCAACCCGAGGTTGCACGGCACTTGCAACGCTTTGGCGTGTGAGGGCAGTTGGGCTGAGCGCCTAACCTCGCTGATCGCCCTTACTCCGGAGAAGGCTTGTTCCTGGTCCGAGCTGAGGCTCTTGGGAACTGTTCCGCAGCCGCCTTGGCCAGCCAATCAGACGAACTGAGCAGGCGCCGCGTGCGCCTTAAACCGCCCCGCGGTTACGCGCGCTGCGACATGGTGCGTTCGAAATCGTCGATCGCGTCGAGCAGTTCTCCGCACTCCCACGCTCGCCCCCAACGCCTTCCGTTGAGAGGTTGGATGACGCCTGCGTCGGCCAGCTGTGTGAGCGCGTTTCCTACTGCAACGTGGGAGCGCCCGGTCGCTTGCTGCATGCTCGGAACGTCAAGGATTGGGTACTCGGGAATCAGGTTGATTAGCTGACGGCCAGTGGAGTCGCTGCGCAGGCTCCCAAGTCGGCTAAGGAACTCGTCTTGGAGGGTCCGGATCGTTTCGGCAAGACGCGCTGTTCCTTCACACGCCCCAGTTGTCGCCTCCGCGAAGCGCTTACACCACGTGCTCACGTCACCAGAGCTGTAGGCGCCCAGGCCGCCGATGTAGTTGCGCTGCCGGGCTGCCAGCAACAGACTGATCGGAGGCACCTCGTCTAGGACGCAGTTTCTGCGACGGAGAATGGCGTAGATGATGGCCCTCCCCACTCGTCCATTTCCGTCAACGAACGGGTGGATGTTTTCACACTGAGCGTGAGCGATAGCGGCCTGCGCCACAGCGGGCAGGTCGGTGCGATTGATGAAGCTACAGAGGTCGCCGAGTAACTCGGGGACGAGCTCCGGTGGCGGGCCAACGTACACGGCACCGATCGGGCTGTAGTCGTCGCCACCAATCCAATTCTGTTCGGTTCGGACGGCTCCCGCGATTTCCGCGTCCACTGTGAATCTGAGCAGGGCACGGTGAATGGCGAGCAAGTCGTCCTCCGACACGTTGCGCGCCTCAGACCCCAGTTTCACTGCGGTCTCCATCGCGTCGACGTTGCCCAACACTTCAGCTGCCTTAGGGTCGCCACTGCGGCCACTGGCACGGGCGTATGCCGCCCTAGCGAGTGACCTTTGGGACGAGACCTTTCCCTCTATTCGGGATGAAGCTGAACTCTCCGAGCGCAACAGGCTTCGCGCAAGGGTGAGGGTTGGCCGCCGCAGGGGGTCGTCCTTGAGCCGTTGCAGTGCCGCGGTCGCATCGGATAGCCCCGCAACGGCATCACTGCCGAACGCGAACTCTCGGCCAGCTATTGCCGCAGGGACGAAGGCCTTGAACTTGCCAGCTTTGCGGGCTCCGACAGGCGCAGCGTAGTCGCGAGGCCAGAACTGTTCGACATGAACACCTAAGGGATCGTGCGGGTTGTGAGCTGGTTTGCGAGGCATCGGGTTCCTTACATTGTTCTAGCGACAATGTAAGGTTAGCACCTGATCCTTACATTGCGTTGGTGGCTTGGGAAGGATCACTCCGGCAGGTGGTGCTGCGGCGGTCCTTACAAGTTCGGCGCTCATGCCACAACCTTGGCGCTCACCGCTGCCAGCTGTTCGTGGAGGAACTTTGCAGCGACCTTTGCGACAAGCTTGCGAAGCCGTGGCAGTGGGACCGAAGTTTCAGCGGCGAGGTTTGTAAGACGATCTTCGAGGGCTTGTCTAAACGCGATCGAATTCTCGTAGATCATTTCTCAGCACGCCCGTTTAGTAGGTCCGTGATTACACGACCGCCTTGCCTGCCCTGCGCTTCGAGTTCGAGCCCTGAGCGTGTGGCAAGGCCGTGACCGATCGCAGTCGTGACAGCCGCCTCAAGCTGGTCGGGTTGAAGGGTTGTTGCCACGTCAACGAGTGTCCGTGCGGGTGTCGTGACGGGCATGCCATCCCGCCAGACTGTCGCTACGGTGCGATCGCCCACGTGCGTGTGGACCGTGACGCCCTCGGGCTTCCTAATTCCCCTGTCCAGACGCGGCACCAGCAGGTGTGACATGCCAGGGATCACATCGGTGAGGCCGAGGAGCTGAAGGGCGCTCTCGTTGGAGATGACCGCCCTTTCGCGCCCAACCGCGAGCCAATGACCCCGCAGTTCCTCGTTTGGTCCGCTAGGGAACCCGTGAACCCGATAGAGGCCGCGCCGGACCCGGTCGAAGCGTCCCTTGCGCTCATGGTGGTACAGCAGCTGGCTGCTCACGCCGTGCCGGCGCGCCTCAGTTGCCGTAAACCAGCCGCCTTGGCTGAAGGCGACGGTCTCTAGGCCTCGAACATCTGGGACATTTCTGTCATGCATAAGTCAAGCATAGCTGTATTTAGTCGTGACAACAAGTGATGGCCTGCATTGGGACACAGGAGCGCTCCGGGGCAGGTATGCGCTTAGCCTTATGGGGAATTGGCCGACGAATCGAGGCCCATTCGTAACAACTTTGCGCATGCACTTGGATATCTATGGCCACGGCCGTAAAGTGACCCCATGTCCGGAACGAGAATCACCGATGAATTGATCGACAAGATCGCCAAGGAGCTTGCTGCGAGATACGACCTAGGCGAGGACGCGGTGCGAGAGGTCGGAAGCCGACTGGCTGAAGATCGTCGCGCTCGGAGCGAGGCGAACGAGGAGTTCGCCCGCAGGTTCATGGCCGAGCACGCTGAGACCTTCAGACGCCTCGGCAGCTGACCCGGTTAATCCGGGACAAGGGGTCAGGGTGCTGGGATTGCTTATGGGGCTTGGGTTTTTCGACCCTCCCCTAGCTTCTCGCCCTGACCTTTTTAGTGCCTGAACAACGGGTCAAGGTGAGCTCAAGGAACTGCACCAACTTTGCGCAGGCCCGTGGAATCACCAAAGCCGCAACGTAAAATAGTCAGGCAGGAAGGTGGGGCGATGAAGGTGCCATTGGCACCCAGTCCTCGGCACTGAGAGCAGTACGGGCGGAGTTGCGCGAACGGCTTCGCCCACTTCTCACCGTCCGCTAGACGAAGCAATCAGGTCTCCCCATGCACGAGGGGTCCGTGGCCTCACCACAACCCTGTAACTTCCATGTTCAGGATGTCCAGCACCACTGAACTTCAGGCTCGTTTAGCTGCCTTCCGGGACGAACGCGACTGGGAGCGCTTTCATGACCCCAAGAATCTGGCTGCTGCCTTGGGAGCAGAAGTAGGCGAGCTGCTGGAGGAGGTCATGTGGCTCTCAACTGACGAGGCCCGCTCGCTCACTCCGGATCAGGTTTCGGCAATTCGGGACGAAGTGGCTGACGTAGCGATCTTTGCTCTGCATCTCGCGAAC